>NZ_JALKBB010000020.1:0-116405 GCF_023016025.1 Arenibacter sp. S6351L
ATGAAGTCCGAGGTCACCGAGCTTCAAGAGGTGGAGGTCAATGCCGGTTACTATACGGTAAAGGAAAAGGAACGCACCGGCAGCATCAGTAGGGTAACGACCGAGGAAATAGAACTACAGCCCATCGTAAGTCCGTTGGAGGCCCTACAGGGCCGGATGGCAGGGGTAGAGGTGGTGCCCAACGGAAACCTGCCGGGAATGGCTTCTACCATTCGTATACGTGGTACCAACAGTTTGCGGTCGGAAGGCAACTTTCCTCTATATATCATAGACGGGGTTCCCATTAATTCAACTCCCATAGGAAGCAATTCATTGATCGGCAATTTTGGACCCGGAGCCGATCCCTTGAATATGTTGAATCTTTCCAATATACAGAGTATTGAGGTCCTTAAGGATGCAGATGCTACCGCCATCTATGGTTCTCGGGGAGCCAATGGGGTGATCCTCATCACCACTAAAAAAGGAGGACAGTCAGGCACCAAAGTTGAAGCCCAGGCCTACTCCGGAATGTCAAGCGTCCCGAACAGGGTTAACGTATTGGATACGGAGCAATACCTAAAGATTAGAAAAATGGCCTTTGAAAATGATGACATAGAAGCTACCCGCTTCAATGCTTATGACCTTGTGGTGTGGGACCAGGATCGCCAAACCGATTGGCAGGATGTATTTTTTGGCGGGGTTGCACCAGTAACCGATCTCAACCTGTCCTTTTCTGGGGGCAATGGTTCTACCAATTATAGTCTCCGTGGGTCCTATCACAATCAAGGGACGGTCTTTCCGGGAGATTATGACTACAACAAGGCCACCACTGCCCTTAATTTAAACCACGTATCGGAAAACCAGAAACTGGCCATTAATCTTTCGGTTAATTATGGTGCGGATACCAATCACCTGGTCGGAAGTGTCAACCTGACCACTGGGGGGTTAAAAGTACCGCCCAATGCTCCTCCTGTGTTTAACGAGGATGGCAGTCTCCACTGGGAAGAATGGAGCGATGTGGGACAAAACAACCCTCTAATGGGCTTTCACAATTCAAGCACAACCGTGTCCAACCATTTGGTAGGCAATATGGGCATCACCTATCAACTTGCAAAAGGCTTGAGCCTTAAGGCCAATTTGGGGTATACCAATTTTAATAGTAGGGAGGTAGTCAAGTACCCAAAAAAATCCTATAACCCGGCATGGAGTTTTCTAGAACACCAATCCGAGCACCTCCAGTTCACCAGAAAATCTTGGATAATAGAACCACAATTATTGTATAGAAGCCAATTTTTGGGTGGTAGCATAGATGCCTTGATAGGAACCACCTTTCAACAAAGTGGCAATGATAATCTCTCCATAAATGCAAGCGGCTATGTATCCGAAAGCCAAATAGGCAACCTAAGGGCGGCTGGTGCCGTATCTGTAAGATCCAATGAAAATATAGACTATAGGTACCATGCCATTTTTGCCCGCTTGGGATTTAATTGGGACCAACAATATTATCTGAATTTCACTGGCAGAAGGGATGGTTCCTCCCGTTTTGGCCCTGGAAAACGTTTCGCGAATTTTGGGGCCATAGGCGGAGCCTGGATATTTGCCAATGAGAACTCGAAACGGGATAAAGCGTCCTTTTTGAGTTTTGGGAAACTAAGGGGAAGTTACGGTATTACAGGAAGCGATCAGATAGGGGATTACGGCTATCTGGATACTTACGAACCCACGCCAGGCCCTGGTGGGCTGTATCCCACCCAATTGGCGAATACCGATTATTCTTGGGAAGAGAACAAGAAATTGGAAGCGGCCCTTGATCTTGGATTTCTAAGGGATAGGATCAATTTAGCAATTAATTGGTATCGCAACAGGTCCTCCAACCAATTGGTAGGATATCCTTTGCCGGCCATGACGGGCTTTAATTCCGTACAGGCCAACCTGCCAGCCACAGTCCAGAACACCGGGTGGGAGGTAGGACTTACCACGCTGAACATAAAGAACAAGGTGATACGTTGGCAGACTTCTCTGAATATAAGTTTCCCCGAGAACAAACTATTAAGCTATCCCGATATTGAACAATCCTCTCACGCAAATACGTATAGGGTAGACCAGCCGTTGAACATTGCACTTTTGTATCAATACGATGGTCTGGATCCACAAACCGGATTTTATAAGATGGCAGATATCAATGGGGATAATAGGTTGGACTATAAAGACCGTGTTGTTATCAAGGATTTGGGGCGACAATATTTTGGAGGTATAAACAACAGTATAGGGTTCAAAAATTTTAACCTGAATTTCTTGTGGGAATTTGTTAAGCAGGAAGGAAGCCTGCATATGTTCAATGCAGGAAACCTAAGTATGCAGCGGCAGGAGGTGGTGGAGGCCTTGGAAGAAGGAAGCAAATTCCAAAAAGTTTCCCGGTCCATACAGGCACTGATTGCCTATTCCAATGCTCAGAATTCCTCCTTTCCCTATACGGACGCCTCCTTTATTCGCTTAAAGACCCTTTCTGTTGGATATGATCTACCTCCTAATATAATAAAAGAAGTTGGGCTAAGTGCTTGCCAACTTTTTGTGAATGGACAGAACCTAATAACGATCAGCAATTATGGTGGCCTGGATCCTGAAATGCCAGTTGGCGGAACGCAGTTTTCCGCACTGCGTACGATCACCTGTGGAATAAAACTGAATTTTTAAAATAAACCCTATGAAAACACAAGTATATATCAAGCAATTTATGGTGATCATTTTCTTTTGCCATTTTGCCTCCTGTGAAGAATTCGTTGAACTGGAGTCGCCCGATCTAAAAATAGTCAGTGAAGTAGTTTTTAACAACGATGTGACGGCCATAAGCGCAATGAAGGGAATTTATAACGAGTTGGTTCGTGCAACCTTTAGCGGCGGATGGCAAAACAGTGTTACGGCCTTGGCAAGTTTGTCCGCTGATGAATGTACTGGTTTAAGTATAACCAATCTAACCTATACGGAATTTGAAGAAAATGAAATAATGCCATCCAATACAAGAAACCTGGAGGTATGGTCCAGTGCCTACAATATTATTTATATGACCAACTCTATATTGGAGGGCTTGGAAAACTCGAAAGATTTGACCGAGGAAATCCGTATACAATTGGAGGGAGAGGCAAAATTTGTTAGGGCATTCTCCTATTTCTATTTGGTGAATCTTTATGGCCCGGTACCACTACTGCTGTCCACTGAATACCAAATAAACGCTCGGGCCGCCAGTAATTCGAAAGAGGAAGTTTACGGTCAAATCCTGAAGGATCTTCAAGAGGCCATAGGGGTTTTGGCAGACGATTACAAAGAGGGGGAAAGAACATATATAAATCGTTTTGCCGCTATGGCCCTAATGTCCAGAGTAAACCTATACCAACAAAATTGGACAGCGGCCGAAAATTGGAGCAGTCAGGTAATATCTGAAACCGGTAGGTTTGAAATATTGGAGGATTTGAATGAGGTCTTCCTGGCCAATAGCAGGGAAGCAATTTGGCAATTGTCCCCTGTGGGCAACGGGGATACTTCAACACAGACCAATGAAGGGGCCATATTTATTATCCACCCAACATCTCCTTCGGCATCATTATTAAAACTGAACGATGATTTGGTGGGGTCATTTGAATCCCAGGACAAACGGCTGGCCCACTGGATAGACTTACATGAAGGAATCAATGCCTACTATCCTTATAAATACAAGGATAGAAACAGTACCAACAATCTAACGGAATATTCCATGGTCCTTCGGTTGGCCGAACAATATCTAATAAGGGCAGAGGCCAGGGCAATGTTGGACAATCTTCCCGGTGCAATCGCCGACCTAAATAGCATAAGAAGTCGAGCAGATATTCCAGCTATTTTAGAAACGGATCCGACCTTAACTAAAGAGATTTTATTGGAATTGATATTAAACGAGCGAAGAATTGAGCTGTTTACAGAATGGGGGCATCGTTGGTTGGATCTAAAACGGACAGAAAATACTTCGGAAGTATTAGCTCCAAAAAAATCATTGTGGCAGGATACGGATGTGTTGTATCCCGTTCCTGAACAGGAACGTTTAAAAAATGCTAATCTTGGTCAGAATCCTGGCTATTAATGATAGCTAAAATGAAGTACGTAAAATTAAAGTTCGTTTTACTTCTTACAATGGTTCTTCACTCCTTGAGTACCACCAAGGCACAATCCTACATGCCAAATAAGATAGATGATTCCTCTATAGATAATAGCATTAGGCATGGTATATTACCCAATGGATTCACATATTACATAAAATCCTTAGATAAACCCCAGGTCAAAACCTATTTGCGGTTTTATGTCAAGGCCGGTTATGAATGTGAGGATAGTGATCAGTTGCACCTATCCCATTTCCTAGAACACATGGCTTTTAAAGGGAGTGAACATTTTCCATTGGGAATTGCCAACGAGACTAAACTTGTACAAGAAATAGGAATTGATGCCATAGGCCGTGGCTTTTATGCAAATGCAGGGGATAAATCGGTGAATTATGTATTCAATGCCAATCCAAACAACAAAAAATCATTGGAAACCGGATTGTTATGGTTTAGGGATATCGCTACTGGTCTAAGGTTGGACAAGAAGGACATAGATTCAGAAAGAGGTGCCCTAAAGCAGGAAACTATACTCAGGGCCGAACCTAACGTAAATGCATCTTTTGTGCACTCAGCACTATATGCCCGGTTATTTCCCTGCAAAAAGGACGAAAGCAACTTTTTTGAGCATATGGCAACATTTTCCCCAGAAGCACTAAGGCGTTTTTACAGGGATTGGTATAGACCTGATTTAATGGCTGTTTGCGTGGTAGGCAATATTGAGAACGTGGTTGGCCTTGAAGAACGGATCAGTGACGTGTTTGCAAGTATTAAGCCTTCCAGTAACCCCAGAAAGTCTCCCAACTGCGATTCGCTCTATCTTAATAGTCCTACCCAGTTTGCTGTAGTTGGGTTGGAGCCCGATTCCATTGATGCAGAATCTAATGAAACAACAGAATTCCAATTGTTTTACCGGGATAGATCGGATGGATCAAGCACAACCAATTTTGAAGAAATTACGAAGAAACTATTGTGGAAATCGATTGTTGGAATTATGAATAGTCGATTTGAAGCGTTGAACAATAATTACAATAATGGCTTAAGAGCATTGGCTTGGGACCCAAAGGAATATAAAAGTGTACCCTCCTGTTTCATGGCAAATATCATAACTGAAAATGGAAAGGAAATGGAGGCCATAGCCAGAACTATGGAAATCGTTGGCCAGTTTCAAAAATATGGAGCTACTGGTTTGGAATGGGAAGGGGAGAAGGCCAGGCAACTTAAAAAATTGTCAGTTGAACCCGCTCACTTGGCGGATTATTGGATCAAGGAAATTCGGGATCACTATATATTGGGAGAACCATTGCCTTCCAATAAACTTTCTTCTGTGGAACAGTGGCTTCGTAAACTTTCTTTAAATGATTTCAATGTTCTGGTAACAAAACTATTTACTGGAATGCCGCAGGATATTGGGATAATTGCCCCTTCAGGCAACAAAATGCTGTCCTGCACGGAAGAGAAAGTGCGCTCATGGATCAATACGGCAATCAACACTCCAAAGGGACCATATATCCTACCCA
Source organism: Arenibacter sp. S6351L (assembly GCF_023016025.1). Lineage (NCBI taxonomy): Bacteria > Pseudomonadati > Bacteroidota > Flavobacteriia > Flavobacteriales > Flavobacteriaceae > Arenibacter > Arenibacter sp. S6351L. The sequence continues at coordinate 5,621 of NZ_JALKBB010000020.1, forward strand.
CGATACCTTCAAAATTGATCAATGATAGCAAGATTGCCAAACTAAGGGAAAAAGGATATATGTTTAAAGGAAAAACAGATTCCGGGGCCTCTGAGTTCATATTGGACAACGGGGTAAGGATAGTATTACTGCCCAATACCCCATCCTCCGATGTCAAGGAAGATAAGATTAAGCTGCATGGGTTCAGTACTGTTGGAGCATCCTTTTTACCGGAAGAGGAATACTATTCCGCTATTAGTGCACCAAGGATTGTTTTAAACGCGGGGGTAGGTAAATTTGATAAATTTGAGATAAATAGATTTCTTTCCGATAAGGGAGTACAATGGGTTACACCTTATGTGAAATCCCAGGAATCAGGCATTAGGGGTGAAACAATGTTGGATGGCCTGGAAAGTATGTTGCAATTGGTCTATTTATATTACACGCAAGCCAGAAAAGATAAGGATGCCAATCTGGACTGGATGAAAATGGTAAATGCATCGTATTCCGACCCTACATATAACTTAGCATATACCGATTTTAATAACTATATACAGGAGTTTGTTGCCGGTTGGCCAACGGCTTTAGTGGATGGAACACATTATTTTAATGGCACTAGGAATACAAGCTTTAAAAAGGCATATAAGAACTATCAAAAGCTCTTTGGAAATGCCAGGGATTTTACCTTTTTGATCAGTGGAAGTTTTGACCAGGATAAAATACTTCCATTACTACAAAAATATTTGGGAAATCTTCCGAATAAATATGGATCCAGACAAAGTAATATTAAATCATTTGCTCGGGACCATCTGCCCAAAGGGCCAATACTTAAGACATTTCCTGTCCCTTCGGAATATAATAGAAACAATATCCTGTATAGCATAATGTTCGTTAAAGACGCTAAGGCCAATGTAAATTGGAGGAAACAGATCAAAACTGAATTATTGGGAGCCTTGGTATGGGAGTTGGCTTGGGCCTTGAGATTTGAGAAAGGTTACTCTATTTATCATATAGAAGGTTATGGCAAATACAACAAAGAAATGTCCCGATATGACGTTGGTATAAAAGTGGATTGCGAACCAGAGGAATGGAAAAAATTACAAAAGGAATGTCGACAAATTTTTACGGACATAAGGAAGGGTAAGGTAAAGGAAGAGCTTTTTGATCGTGTGTATAAGCGTTTGTGCGCAAAATATGACGCCAACAAATCGGAAAACCCGGAATATAGGTTATCAAAAACCATTGATCAATACCGCTACAATATACCTTGGACGGATCCCGAAGAAATGGAAACCTATATAAGATCTATTAGTTTCAAAGATATTGTAGAGTTTTCGAATGAATTTTTTGATGCGAATGACCAATATGAGTTTATTATGGGAGAGGATTTATAGTTGCAATATTTATGATCGAAACCAAAAGCACACAGCGGAGTTTTCCGCTGTGTGCCAAGGTTAATAACATTGCCTAATTAGGGCAGAATAATAAGGGTGCCGTTGCCCGTCTTTTGAGTAGAATGATTCTTCTCATCATAGACTTCAAAAGGACCATCCCCGCCCACAGTGACTTCACAAGGTTGGGTGCCCGTTCCACAATCCACCTCGGTAATGGCTTCCCATTGACCATTCCTGAGAATGTAATCATTATTGGCCTCGTCGTCCAAATTGGTGAATGCAAATGACAGTGCAATGGCAAAAATAAATGCCAACATCGGTAATATCAATTTTAACTTTTTCATGATAATATAATTTTAATTAATAATAAGTGCCTACTCTTTTGTACAGGTTTTCGGTCTTCCCCCTGCTTCTGTTGCAACAAAATATCTTCATTATTTTACATTTAATGTTTAGACCCCATGGCCATCTACGGGCTTTGATGGATCTTGTCCCATGGAATTTTTTTTATGTTTGGGGGAGTACCATATGGCCAGTAGGGCCAATAGGAGCAATATCGCATTGAGCACCAAATGCTGTTCCCATGACAAGAGGGAGATAACACCCCCACAGGAACAGGGCCTAAAGGGGGCAAAAAATACAATGGCCAGGGTGTAGCCGGTAAAGAGGAGCATTAGGATTGCTGCCCCATAGAGTCCCATCAATCTGGTTTTTTTCCAAATCAATAAAAGGGCTACGGCCAGTTCCGACAATGGTACGGCCCAAGAGGCCAAGGATGCCATGGCCTTGCCCCCAAGCACTGGGGAGTTTCTGAAGTTATCATAGAACAGATGCCCTTCCAAGAGTTTGGTGATTCCGGCATAAGCAAAGAGGGTAATGAATAACAAACAGATGACCTCGACAATTGTCTCCCTATACTTTTGATACCATTTCATATCATTTGAATCGTTTTGATATTGAATGGTATAAAATTAAGCTGGTTGATTTATCTGTCTGGGATAATAACTGTTCTGAAAAGGATTAGTTTTAAGTAAGTAACACGGTCAAGAGTTAGCTCTAAGGTCTCTGGGAGTGTACCCATACCTAGCCTTGAACTCCCGTGAGAAGTGAGTAGCGTTCTTAAATCCGTTTTGCCGAGCTATGCGCTTAAAGGGTTCATTGGAACTTTTTACCAAAACATGTGCATTTCTAAGCCGCTCATTTTTTAGAAACTGAAACACTGTCATACCAAACAACTCCTTAAAACCTTTCTTTAATTTATATTCATTGGTTCCAAATTCATGGGCCAAATCCTGAAGGGATGGTGCATTCTTATCTAGATTATTCTTGAGAAAGTTTCCTATGGCCCTAAAAGTTTCCAAATCGGATATATTTAAAAAAGACTTTTCTTCTACAGGATGTTTGTGCTTAGTAAGTCGTATTTGTTTTAATATTTTAGATTGCAGTTTTCTTTCGTACAGTTTGGTGTTTTTAATAATATCCGATGATATTAGCATATACCTGACAATGGAGTTTTCCACTTGGGGAAGGTCAACCATCTTACAATATGCAGGAAGTTGCAAATCCGTTTTGGTCTTAAACACCAGTCGCATTTCACTTTCAAAATCCTGGTCACTACCTAATGAATTTGTTAAATCGACCCATTTTAGGATCGATTTTTTTTCAAGTAGATTAACCATAGGTTGATCTAGTAGCTCACTATTTTCCCAGTGTAATAATTTAGTTACATCTTGATTTATATAAGTTATCTTAAAGGTGTCATCCAAGAAAAAAATCATTTGCACCATATGCATATACGAGTCGTGCATATTAACATACCCTTGATGTAAGAAGGAATCCTTTATTTCTTCGGCTACTATATTCACCATTGCAGAAAGTGCTTCCAGCTCGTCCCGCTTATCCGATCGTTCCAGGCGATAGGAGAAATTACCCCTTGATAATTCGATCAACAGTTGAAAAACTTTGTTAAGCCTGCCATTGTACGTTATATTTTCCATGAATATATGGGCTATGGTACTTAATTACCCTTCTATATTTATTAATTATGGATTCAATTATAATTTAGTACGTTCATTTATTCGATAAATTCGGAAAGAAATTCCATTCCTTCCAACTCATTGCTTACCACCTTAGTGGGTATAGGGGGCATATTGGCCAATAGGTATAGGTCAGTCAAAATTTGGGATAAGGGATTATCTGATATAAAGGCCACAGCTTTTGTGAGTGACGAGCCTTCAGTTGCCAAATATCTTCTGGCATCTTTACTTATATCTATTATTCCTCGAATATCACAGAGTATGGGATAGGCCTTACCTTTCTGAAGTTGTAAACGATCAGACACTATTTCCATGGCACCGGCCAGTTGAATAGTTAAATTTTGCTTGTAAATAAATCGGACAACTCCATTATCTATATAATACTCAGCATATTCATTTTCGAAACTATTTTCCATGGTAACTTTTCAAAAATGCCACTCAAAGTAATAATTTTTATACAAATTTTGTAGGATTATCGATAAAATGCTTTAGAACTTATCTGTAAGGGATTATTAATGTTCTATAAAGGATTTATTCGGTATCAAGACCATTTGAAGAAGCTTTACACTGTTGATTTTGTGTACTTTATATATCTAAAATTAATAATAGGACTATTGCAGCGTACATAAACCAAGTTAAAATGGCAAAGATAAAACCCAATAATTTTCTTGATACCGTGGATAGTGTATTCAATGATGCCAAACGACAGGGCATATTACACCTTTATGCAGAAGGTGACCAGTTTACCGGTAGGCATATCAAGGTAGGACAAAAGGATATGTTCCATTTCGGAACTACCGGATACTTAGGTTTGGAACAAGACTCAAGGTTGAAAAAAGCCGCAGTGGATGCCATTAATAGATATGGAACACAATTTCCACTTTCTAAAACCTATATCTCACACCCGTTGTACAAGACCTTGGAGGAAAAGGTTACAGAAATGTACTCTAACCCTATTATTATTACTAAAAATAGCACCTTAGGCCATATCGGTGTCATTCCAAGCGCTGTTGACGATCAAGATGCTATAATATTGGATCATCAAGTCCATTGGAGCGTACAAAGCGCTGCCAAACTTCTAAAATCGAGGAGCATTCCAATTGATATGATCAGGCATAATAATCTTGAAATGCTGGAAGATAGAATTAGAAAACTTTCTTCCAAACATAAGAAAATATGGTACATGGCAGACGGAGTCTATTCTATGTTTGGCGATGTTTCACCAGTAATGGAACTTATGGGGCTTTGTAATAAATATTCCCAACTACACCTTTATTTTGATGATGTTCACGGAATGAGTTGGATCGGTAAGAACGGCACTGGATATGTGCTCGATAATTTAAAAGAACTTCCCGAACAGGTCTTACTTTTTGGAACTTTAAGCAAAACTTTTGGAGCAAGTGGTTCGTTACTTACATGTTCCAATCGCAAAATGTACGCGAAAATTAAAAATTTTGGTGGACCCTTGACTTTTTCGGCTCAATTGGAACCGGCGTCAGTCGCTGCCGCGATTGCTTCCGCAGATATACATTTGACTCCCGAAATCTATTCATTACAGGCCGATCTTATGGAACGTGTAAAGTACTTTAACACGCTTCTTTCAGAATCTGGCCTACCTCTTGTTGAACAGAATAATTCACCCGTATTCTACATTGGTACAGGGATGCCTGTCACCGGCTATAATTTTGTAAACCGAATGATGAAAGAGGGCTATTTTGTCAATTTAGGATTGTTCCCAGCCGTACCGGTGAAGAATACCGGTGTGCGAATAACCATTTCTCGGCACAATCAGAAGGAAGAAATCAAAGGTTTGGTGGAAGCCATGCAATATCATTATCCGCGTGCATTGGAAGCAACTTACACCAATGATGCTAAGGTAAGATCAGCTTTTAAACTTCCCCTAAACGAAACTGAAAAAATAAATAATAAACCAAAAATTAAGCTTAACACTCAATTTGCCAATAGCATTTCAAAAATACCTAAAAATGACTGGAATACCTTGTTAGGTGGTAATGGCATTTTCGATTGGGAGGGACTACACTTTTTGGAATCTGTTTTTTCGAAGAACAAAAAGAAGGAAGAAAATTGGAAATTTCATTATTACATTGTTCGAGACCTCATGGATAAACCCATATTGGCCACCTTTTTTACTTACTCCCTTTGGAAGGATGATATGTTGGCTTCCGAATCGGTCTCAAAGAAGGTGGAGGAAATAAGACAGCAAAACCCCTATTATTTGACTTCCAATGTTCTTGGGATGGGTTCCCTGTTCACTGAAGGTAATCACTTGTATTTGGACACCTCCCATCCACTTTGGCATGAAGCATTGCACAGCCTGATGGATCAACTGGAAAAATTGGATAGTAAATTGAATTCTAAAATGGTGGTGTTCCGGGATTTTATTAAAGATGAAAAGCTCCATGAGTTTTTCCATAATCTTGGATTTATTCAAGTCTCAATGCCGGATTCCAGCAGAATATCAAACCTTATATGGAAAGACAGTCCAAGCTACATATCAAATCTATCCAAACGATCACGAAGTCACTTTAGAAAGGATATCAAGCCTTATGAAGTAAGGTTCAACATAGAGATAAAAAATACAATTGAACCCCGTGAATACAATCTTTTTTTTAAGCTGTTAGAAAACGTTAGACAAAACAACCTTGGTTTAAACACTTTCCCATTTCCAAAAAAAATATTCAAATATATGAGCGACCACCAAAATTGGGAATTCATTATTCTTAAGCTAAGGTCCGGTTACTCCAAGGATGCCAGGGAACCAGTAGTAGGTGTAATGTTTTGCTATAAGAATATTGCAAGGGCCTATATTCCATCCTTTATTGGAATGGATTATGAGTATGCAAAAGTTCATCAAGTTTATCGTCAATTGTTGTACCAAACTATAAAGAGGGCAGGGGAGTTGGGATATAGAGAGATTCTATTTGGAATGACCGCAGCCTTCGAAAAAAGAAAGCTAGGAGCAGTAACAATATCACAGATTTCCTACATACAGTCCAAGGACAATTACAACCTTGAATTGGTTGGGATACTTGAAAACAGTGGTTAAATAAAATAAAACGCCCCACAAAATTATTTAAACCAGAACTGAATCTTCTGAATTGCTATTCACCAACATACCATAAAAAGTTAGTAGGATGGATAACCGATTCAAACACATTATTGATGGCTATTTTCAAAAACTAGAGGAAATTATACCAAGTAAAAGGATTGATCTCAAAAAAAGCAATGAAGGAATTCATCTAAGCAATAATGCCCTTTATTTGTTGAAAAAAATAGTGGAAAAGAATGGCTTTAAGTCCATTGAGGAAGAAATATACTTCTTTAAAAAAGTAAAGTCGGAACCTCTAAGCCATCTGGTTTATTTTAGCGAAGTCCGATCATGTGAGCTATTGATGCCCAAGATTGGTCTTGGAAATCAATTGAACTTCTTGGAAAAGAAAATTAAACGAATCAATAAATTCTTCAATAGAAATTGGGATTTTGTCCATTACATGGAACAAGAACTCACATACTTGGATATTCAGTACTTTACACGGTCCAATCAAGTATTTCCTCTCTATTCCCTACCTGAATCATGTTATTTGGATCCTAAGTTCTTTACTTCACATGATATGCTCTGGGCAAGGATAAAGGGAATGAACAAATTCATCATTTACCTTCAGGAGCGAATAAATCAATTAAAATTACATAAGCACAAAGCCTTACAGCTAGGAAAACCTAAAAAAACTTTGGTTTGGAGTGCCTCAAAGGCGGCGTTAACTGAGTTGATATATGCACTTTATTCCAGTTCCGCGGTTAACCATGGCAAGGAGGATATAAAAGGTATTGCAACGGCATTTGAAGATTTGTTCAATATCCGATTGGACAACATATATAAAACATACGCGGAGATAAAAAGTAGAAAGGATAGTAAAACAAGGTTTTTGGAAGAGCTAATTATACGCTTCAATAACAAAATTCATGAGGATGATAGTTTATAAAGAAAATCAAAGCTCAAAATATCCAACCCCGTTATATCCAATGGACCAATTTTAGACCATATTCAGGATTGCAAAAGCAATCATATTTAATAAAAAAGAGGACGCACCCCTACGTCCTCTTTTAAATTGTAAAAATAGATTTGCTTAATAACCTATTTTGCAAGTCTTAACTTATGTTTACCAAATATAGCTATTGCGTACTCCAAAAAGTTCTTTTTTAATACTAAAACTAACTCAATCGTTAAACAGTGGCCTTTTTATTGCCAATTGCAAATACGTTCAAAACCCAAAATAATTATACAATTATTCTATAATTGTCTGTAATTTTATGTACCGTGTATTTTAAATGTTTGATTTTGAACAATTTATTTCAACTAAGGGTACAATCTTACTTTCTGGAACAAAAGATCCTGACCAAAAATCAGCTGATTGACCGAATATTGCAAGATTACCCTCAAATGAAGATAAGTTCTATTTTAGTCTATATCTCCCAATTGAAAAACCTGGGGATTTTAGAAAATCCATCTCGAGGTATTTACACCCTAAAATATAATGAGTGATATACTGGAGCAATCCTTTTCAAAATAGAAATTGAAAAAGGCCAATCAAATCAAACAGAATATTAGATCTAGTTATTAAAATTTAATCTCTTCCTCAACATTTTCATATCATCACTTACCTTTCTATCCAATATTTTAGCATAATGTTGGGTGGTTTTCAGCGACTTATGACCTAACATCTTACTAACGGATTCAATTGAAACACCATTGGTCAAGGTTACGGTTGTGGCAAATGTATGCCTGGCCAAATGGTAGGTAAGATTTTTATTAATGCCACAGAGATCAGCTATCTCCTTAAGATAGGCATTCATTTTTTGATTGCTCAACACAGGCAATATTCTGTCTCCATTTAGCACGGCCGGATGCTCCGCATATTTATCGATAATGGCCTGTGCAGATGGCAAAATGGGTATATTGCTCCTAGTGTCCGTTTTGGATCTTTTTATTTTTATCCATTTTTCACCGTCTATCCCCAAGACAACATTGTCATTGGACAGCTTTTTGACATCAGAATAGGCCAATCCGGTAAAACATGAAAAAAGAAAGATATCCTTAACCTGATCGAGTCGGGCATTGCTGATTTCCTTCTCCAACATCAGTTGAATTTCCGATTCAGTTAAAAATTCACGGTCTACAATTTTTAATCTGCCTTTCCAATGAAGGAAAGGGTCTTTTTGAATCCAATCATTCGCAAAAGCTATGCGAACAATCTTTTTAAAATTAGTGATATACTTAACGGCCGTATTGTGGGCGCAATCACGTTCTGTTTTTAGATAATACTCGAAGCCATCTATAAAGGCATGGTCTACCTTCTTGATTGGAATGTCTTTTACTTTATACTCTTTATTAATATATTCTTCCACATGCTTTTTGGCCGTACAATATCTTTCTATAGTTCCAGGGGCATATTCCTTACCTACTAATTGTGCAATCTTATCATTATGATCCTGGAAAATTTTCAGTAACATTTTCTCATTGTCTGTTTTTCCCAAAAAAATATTCTTTATTAAATCAGCGGAAATTGGATCATTGCTATTTAGAAGACTCTCATAAATTTGGTAAATTCGATAACGTATCTTATCCATATAGGCATTCAATTCGCGAACTTTCTGTGTGGTACCCTTCATTTTTCCTGCGGACGCATTCCATTTGGCCAATGGTACTTTACGCTTAATACTGAATTCACCCCTCTTACCATTAACTGTAATTCTAGCATAAACAGGAGCTTCGCCCTCATTATCCACATCATTACCTCTTGGATAAAAAAGTACGGAAAATGTTGTTTTCATAGGTGCGTATTTAAAATGATAGTTAAAATTAATAATTTAATTTTAAAAAAACATTTACAAACTATTGTTATTTAGATAATTACAGCTAAATCGGTGCGTAAAATCAAATTAAAAATTACGCACCGAATACCGCACCTTTTTTATGATATTTTATGGTTTTATTTGATATTTTGGAAAATTAAAAAAGCCCGAAAACATAATGTTTACGGGCTTTTGGTGGAATTTGCGCAATTCCCAGCGGAGAAAGAGGGATTCGAACCCCCGGAGGTGTGACCCTCAACAGTTTTCAAGACTGCCGCATTCGACCACTCTGCCATTTCTCCTTAGCGGGTGCAAATATAGAAACCTTTTTTTTCTTTTTAAAAGAAAATGCAATTTTTATTTCAGAATTTAAATTAGGTTAGATTCTTTCCAAGAACTTACTTTTGCCTAATGGAAGAATGGTACCATTATGTACTTTTGGCTTTGGTAGGTCTCGCAGTTGGTGCGCTAAATACTTTGGCTGCCGGTGGCTCCCTTCTTACATTGCCCATCCTGATTTTTCTAGGCTTACCTGCCAGTGTTGCCAACGGCACCAACAGGATAGCCGTCCTTACCCAAGGTATTGCCAATGTTGCCGGTTATAAGAGTAAGGGCAAGACAATAGCCAGTCCGTTTATTTTGTATCTTTCCGTAGTAGCCACGGTAGGTACGCTAATTGGTTCCAAACTGGCCATAGATATTAATGAAAACGCCTTTAATAAGATATTGGCCATTGTAATGGTCCTTATAGTTATTGTTATGCTTATACAGCCCAGAATACGCATTAATGATTTTGAAGAAATAATTACGGGAAAACGACAATTTTGGGCCATAGTCTCCTTTTTCTTTATTGGTATTTACGGTGGCTTCATACAAGCCGGAACCGGTATTTTTGTTTTATTGGTATTGTCGACGATCAATCACCTTACATTAATGAAATCCAACGTCATTAAGGCTGTGGTTATGGTAGTGTACACCAGTGCAGCCTTAATACTTTTCGGGTTGAACGGTAAGTTGGATTGGGAAATAGGCTTAACTTTGGCCTCAGGACAGACACTCGGGGGATGGTTAACCAGCAGATGGTCCGTAGATAAAGGAGACAAAATCGTGAAAATCCTACTGATTATTGTAGTCATTTTCATGTCCATTAAACTATGGTTTTTTAATTAAAAGAAAATATATTTTGGATATTATCAAGAAATTGGAATGGCGCTATGCTGTAAAGAAGTTCAATGCCGATAAGATATTGACGGAGGATAAGCTGGAAAAACTTAAGCAGGCCTTTAACTTAACGGCCACTTCTTATGGATTACAACCCATTAAATTATTAGTAGTTCAAAATAAGGAACTGCAAAAAGAATTGGTTGAGTTTTCCTATGGACAAAAGCAGGTGGCACAGGCATCGCACGTTTTTGTTATTTGTATTGAAAAGCAAATTGATAAGAAATTTATTCATGACTACTTTGCCAGGGTACAGCAAATTAGAAATACTTCAGATGAAATACTTGATCCTTTCAAGGGCGCCCTTATTGAAACCTTTTCCAAAAAGGAAATTGAGGAGGTCAGGGTTTGGGCCACGAATCAGGCTTATTTGGCATTGGGAACCCTTCTGACCGTTTGTGCCTTGGAGGAGATCGATGCCTGTCCAATGGAAGGATTTGTACCTAAGTCTTACGATGAACTATTGGGACTGGATAAACTAAAACTGACTTCGGTCTTAGTACTTCCCGTTGGATATAGGGCAACGGATGATATGTTCGCGTCCCTAAAAAAAGTACGTAGGGACTTGGATGAAAGCATCATTCATATACCCTGATCCAATCTCAAAAAAAATCAATTTAATAACCTAATAATTAAGAATTAAGATATGCCAGGATTTGAACTTTTTGGAGACAAGGAACGCGAACAAGTAAACGAGGTTTTGGATTCAGGAGTATTGATGCGGTATGGTTTTGATGGCATGAGGAATGGTCATTGGAAAGCTAAGGAATTGGAACAGGCCCTGGAAAAACGAATGCAAGTCAATCACGCACAATTGGTGAGCAGTGGTACCGCCGCCTTAACAGTTGCTTTGGCCTGTGGAAAGGTAGGGGCAGGGGACGAAGTTATTTTACCCACGTTTACCTTTGTTGCTAGTTTTGAAGCGGTCCTTTCCGTTGGTGCTATTCCCATTTTAGTAGATGTGGACGATACACTTACCTTAGATCCCGTAGCAGTTGAGAAGGCCGTTACCAGTAAAACCAAAGCCGTGATGCCTGTGCATATGTGCGGCTCCATGGCAGACCTGTCAGCCCTAAAAAGAATATGCGACAAACATGACCTAATACTTCTGGAAGATGCCTGTCAGGCCATTGGTGGCAGTTATGAGGGCAAACCATTGGGCAGTTATGGAGATTTGGGTTGTTTTTCGTTCGACTATGTAAAGACTATTACTTGTGGGGAAGGTGGCGCTATTATTACCAATAACAAAGAATATTATAAAAGTGCCGACCAATATTCCGATCATGGTCATGACCATATTGGAAAGGATAGGGGAGCGGAGGACCATCCCATTCTTGGGTATAACTATAGGATTTCAGAACTACATGCTGCGGTTGGTCTGGCACAAATTGAACGTTTGGACGATTTTATAGCCACCCAGAAAAAAAATTATTCCATCATACGTTCTGCCTTGGAAAAAATCCCTGGAATTATCTTTAGGCGGGTACCAAAAAACGGTGTTGAGAACTATTCCTTTCTCAGTTTCTATCTGCCTACGGAAGAAATAGCTAGAAAGACGATCAAGGCTTTTTCTGAAAATGGCGTGGATGCCTGCTTTTATTGGTTCGACAATAATTGGCATTATTACAGAAAATGGGATCATTTAAAGGATTTGCAAGGCTTGAATAGTTTTTCCAAAGAGATTAAAGACGGACTTCCCAACTATAGCACTTCAGATTTCTCCAAGTCCGATCAATATGTCAGTAGAAATATATCCTGTTTAATCAAGTTGGGTTGGTCGGAAAATGAAGTTGCGGCCCGTGCCAACAAAATGGCCGAAATCATTAAGAATCAACTTTCCTGATAAAATGAAGCATTATGCCTATATTTATTTTTTATTATAACTATTAAACCAAAATCAAAATACCAAAAAATCATGAATACAAAGACTTCTTTCCTATGCCTATTTGCGGCAGTGTTATCCATGCAAGTGATAGCTCAAAACAAAGGTGGTACCCCTCCAGAAGTATCCCCAATGCCTATGAAAGCTCAAATGACAGAAATATGGGAGCCGGAAGTTGAAGTTGTGGTTCCAGCAAAAAAATTAGGGGATGCCCCGTCTGATGCCATTATATTATTTGACGGCACAAATTTGGATCAATGGACAAGTCAAAAAGATAATTCAAAGCCGGCACCATGGAAAATTGTTGACAATAACCATATGGAAGTAGTGCCAGGGTCTGGTGGTATAAGCACCAAAATGAAATTCGGGGATTGTCAGATACATTTGGAGTTTAGTGCTCCGGATGTGGTTGAAGGAGAAAGTCAGGGTAGGGGCAATAGTGGATTGTTTTTGCAAAATAGGTACGAACTTCAAATTTTGGACTCCTACAACAACAGAACTTACCGTAACGGACAGGCAGCAAGTATCTATAAGGACGAGGCTCCATTGGTGAATGCTATGAAAAGTCCGTTGGAATGGAATACCTACGACATTATTTATACGGCGCCCCGATTTAAGGAAGACGGTCGTTTGGATGCCAAAGCTAGAATAACCGTATTGCATAATGGTGTTTTGGTCCAGAACAATACGGTGATTAATGGAATAACCTACTATATTGGACTACACAACTATCCTTCGGCCCATGGAGATGATGTAATATCCCTCCAAGATCATGGGAATAAAACACAGTTCAGAAATATTTGGTTAAGAAAATTATAGACCCCTAAAGTTAGTCCATGCCAATTGGAGTATCTATTTAACCTCTTTTAGCAGGGTTATATAATTCATCCTAACAAAATAATGATACAAAATACCTCTAAGCAATTTGGCTTGGAGGTATTTTTTTTGTCTTAAAACGGGATTTAAAGTAATGGCAAAAGGCACCTTCTTTTACCGATTTATATTTCCAATTATTCTTAAAAAGTGGGTTGTATGCCACCTATGTAACATCGTAATTGGTCTATTTTCAATCCAATAGCAACCTATTTTCCAATATACATAGGCTGCTAACACACCATTATACGGGGCTTTGACAATTCTATCCATGTTTTTGGGAAATATGTCCATCCCTTCACGTTTTCTTAACATTAGCTTAGCCCTTAATAATTAACAAACTAATGTAATATGAACAAACTGAAATCTTTATTGCTTGTCTTATTGATGGGCGTATCAACGGTTTCCTGGGCACAAACCACTGTGACAGGAACGGTATTGGATGAACAAAATGTTCCGCTCCCCGGAGCCAACGTAGTGGTAAAAAACACCACCAATGGGGTAGTGACGGACTTTGATGGAAATTTTTCCATATCGGTAAGCAACACCAATGCGGTGTTGGTAATATCCTATATAGGATATGTGGGCAAGGAAGTAAAATTGGACGGTTCCTCTTCCTACACCATTACACTTGTAGAAGATGCTACAGGTCTTGAAGAAGTAGTTGTTATTGGCTACGGATCTGTTAAAAGAACCGATTTAACAGGAGCAGTAGCTTCTTTGGATGCACAGGCAATTACCGAGCAGAAAAAAACTGATATTAGTCAGGCACTGCAAGGGCGTGTTGCTGGTGTTGATGTGAGGGCCAATAATAACAAGCCCGGGGCACCAATATCAATAGATATTAGGGGTAATACCGTTATACAGAATACTAATGAAACACGCGATGGACTAAATGATGACCTGGCAACCGACCTTTCCAGTCCATTATATGTGGTAGATGGGGTGTTTTTTGATGACATAAACATCTTAAACCCAGCTGACATCCAACAAATAGACATTTTAAAGGATGCTTCGGCCACGGCAATTTATGGATCTAGAGGTGCCAATGGTGTGGTAATTATTACTACTAAAAATGGTGTTGAAGGAAGAACGGTTTTCACATACGAGACTACTGTAGGTATCAACTCAGTAGCCAATAAACCAGATATGTATAATGGAGATGAGTTTGTGGGTTTTGTTGAAGATGTTATAAGAAGTAGAAACTGGCAAGGCCTTTTTGATTTTAACACACCGTATTACCCAACGGTAGACGATTACAACAATACACCTGTAGATTTTTCAGACGAATTTAGATCGTCAAATGAAGAAGCCGATAATGTGGCCAACCGCCGCTATACCGATTGGCAAAACGATTATCTAAAAACTGGTATTCAAACCAGTCATAATTTAGGTATGTCGGGTGGTCGTAATGGATTGACATATAATGGATCTATAGGTTACTTGAGTAATGAAGGGGTCATGGGAATTGAGAAATTCGATCGTTATAACTTAAATACTTCTATAACCAAAAAAGTATCCGATAAATTCACGGTAGGTTTAAAGGCTTATTTATCACTATCAGAACGTGAAACCGGTAGTAATGAATTGTTTAGAAGCACCTTGCGTTTGTCACCTACAGTAAATCCTCGTGACCCGGATGGCAATCTCATTCTATTTCCTGACGATCAGGATGGACGTTTTACAAACCCGTTTTATGAAGCTTATGAAGATGCATGGTTAAATAACACAAGAACTTTGGACGTAATTGCCAATGTGTTTTTGCAGTATCAACCTGCAAAATGGATAAGCTTTAAAACACAGTTCGCGCCTAATTTAAGAACTGTAAGACATGGGCAGCAATTCGGCTTGCTTACAAAATCGGCAAGAA
This sequence comes from Arenibacter sp. S6351L, assembly GCF_023016025.1. Lineage (NCBI taxonomy): Bacteria > Pseudomonadati > Bacteroidota > Flavobacteriia > Flavobacteriales > Flavobacteriaceae > Arenibacter > Arenibacter sp. S6351L. The sequence goes on from NZ_JALKBB010000020.1 coordinate 20,747, forward strand.
ATGAAGCACCTCGTACACGCCAATATTATGATGCGTTTTTTAATACTTCTTATTCCTGGGATAATATTGTAGATCTAAATTTTGATATTGCTGAAGGTCATAACCTAAAAACTACCCTAATTTCTTCCGTATATTATAGACAAGATGAAAGCAGTAAAATTGAAACTCGGAACTTTGATACCGATGCCTATAAATTTTATAATACTGCTGCCGGACTGGATGTATATAATTACGCCACTGACTATGAAAAAGAAACCCTGTCGTCTTTTGCTGGTAGGTTAAACTATAGTATAGATGATAAATATTTATTCACCTTTACAGGTAGGTATGATGGATCTTCCAAACTAGCTGTTGGACATGAGTGGGCATTCTTCCCATCGGCCGCATTTGCTTGGAAAGCCAGCGAGGAAAACTTTTTACAAGATGTAGATTGGTTAAGCAATCTTAAATTACGTTTAAGTTATGGTGAGTCAGGTAATGACAATGTGGCTCAACCATACCAGTCACTGGCGTTTTTAAATGGAGCCGACTATGTTTATGGAAGTGACCATTTAAACGGTGTGCAAGTAGCAGGACTGGCCAACTATGATTTAACATGGGAACGTTCTAAGGAGTATAACTTTGGTTTAGATTTAGGTATACTCAACAATAGAGTACGCTTAGGACTGGAAGTTTACAATAAAAAAACTGTGGATGCTATTTTAGGCAAAACCTTATCGGCAATAACAGGATATAGCACTGCAATTGGTAATTACGGATCTGTTAGTAACAAAGGTGTTGAAATAACCCTAAATACCACCAATGTCCAGACACAAAATTTTAAATGGACTACAAGTTTAAACTATGCACGGAACCAAAATGAAATTTTAGAGCTTGATGGTGGTATAGACAAACTTCCATACGGAAATCATGGAGTACGCCAAATAGGAGAACCTGTAGATGCCATATACAGTTACAAAATAACAGGTATTTGGCAATTGGATGAAGCTGCTGAAGCACATAGCTACAATGCTTTTCCCGGTCAATGGAAGTATGCGGACCTTAATAACGATGGTGTTTTAAATCAAGATGACAACACTGTAATTGGATCCATATCACCCGATTGGATTGGAGGTATGACAAATACTTTTGCCTATAAGAATTTGGATTTATCCGTACAAATGTACACCAGACAAGGCACTTACGGACACTCTGAGTTTTATAATAACTTTGCACCTTGGCAAAACGACCGAGCAAAATTTAATAAGGTAAATCTGGATTATTGGACGCCTAACAATCCAGATGCAAAATACCCCGCAGCGTATTATGCTTCAACAGGAGATAATTATTACACAAGTTATGATTTTGTAAAAATCGGGAACATCGGTCTAGGTTATAATGCTTCAGAAGCATTGTTGGACAAGCTAAAAATGTCTAGCTTAAGATTAACTCTAGATTTTCAAAATCCTTTTACGTTTACCGATTATGCTGGTCCAGACCCTGAAACCGGATTAAATAATACATACAACGCAGGTTATATGATAAAAACAGTATTATTCGGACTTAAGTTGTCGTATTAATTTTAAAAATGTTAAAGATGAAAATAAATAAAAATATAAAACAAGGTATAACATTACTGGTTTTTTCAATAGTATTGAATTCCTGTAATGAATATATACAAGAGGATGCCTATTCAGATGTAACCAGTGAAACCTTTCTTAATGAAGATAATGCCGATCAATTAGTGGTTGGAGTTTATACGGCTACAAGGGCAACGTACAGAAATCACAGTTATAAATTTGAAGGTACAGACATTTTTACTGCTAAAAATGAATTGTTTTCGTTTAACAGTACCAACGATTACACCAATTTTGTAGCACCTGAAACCAATGGTGTATGGAGCAGTAATTACAATGTGGTTGCAAAAGCTAATACGGCAATCAACCGTTTTGAAAACCAAATTAGTTGGAGTGATAATAATTTGGACGCTAAAGCGTATGGTATAGCTCAAGCACGTGCGTTGCGAGCGTTGGCATTTTTTAATTTAACCGTACAATACGGCGGTGTAGATCTAGGACTTGAGGAACCTTTAAGCATACGTAACGATTATACCCGTTCTACAGAAGAAGCTACTTATTCATTGATAATAAGTGAGTTGGAAGCTGCCATACCAAACCTTGAGGATGAACCGGAAACAGGACGATTTTCAAAAAGGGCAGCACAACATTTGTTGTCGGAAGTTTATCTGACTAGGGCTTACAAATCTTTTGCCGGTAGTAACGATTTTCAAACAGCGGCAGATTTGGCCGTACAGGCCATAGGTTCCTACGATATTAGAAGCCAGTCTTTCGCTCAGGTATTTGACTATGACAACCAGGTAAACCCTGAAATACTTTTTGCTGCCCAATGGGAAAATAATGAATTTACGGAAGATAGAAATAATAACAAGCATTCCTTATTTATGTATGGCGTACAGGAATTACCTGGTGTAAGTAGAGCCAATCAATATGGTGTATCGGATGGTAGTCAAATGATGACTCCTTATTTCTATTCCTTATTTGAAGATAACGACACTCGAGAAGATGCCACTATACACCGAGTGCTTTATGCGGACGAAGATGCTGGGTGGGGAGACGACACCATTGTGCCTGGAGATACTGTTGTATATTTCCCAAAACAAGCACTTGATTTAACAGAACTTACCGATAAATTGGAGAGGTACTGGGTATATCAACCAGATCAATACCTGTACGGTAAACCAGCTGATATTACCGGGGTAAACTATTTATATTCTACCGGCCTTTTTACGCACTTCCCAATCATGAAAAAATTTGATGATGAGGTTTATTTTGATCAAAACGGTGGTGCACGTGACACTTTTATCTTTAGGGTTGCAGGAACTCATTTATTGGCGGCAGAAGCATTCTTAGGTGCTGGAAACACTGCTCAGGCCCTCTTTCACCTAAATCGTGTGAGGGAACGGGCAACAGGTGTAGCTGATCATTATTCAACCATAGATTTGGATGACATACTTGTCGAGAACGCCTTGGAACTTGCCGGGGAGGATAATAGATGGGCCGTCTTAAAGCGTATGGGGAAATTGGAAGAAAGAATCAATTTATATAACCCACATGTCATAGATCATGGTGCTTTTGATTCCTCAAAACATTTATTACGACCAATACCCACTAGGGAGATTGCCCTATCTCCAAACACGATGGTGCAAAACCCTAATTATTAATAGGAAATGATTTTAGAAATTTTTGTTTGAGTTAGTTTAGTTAGAATTATGGACGGGGGTTCGTTTATCCCTGTCCATATTTTTTAAGCCGAAAATCATTTCATCCAAGTATGTACAATACAATCTATAGGAGAATAACGGATGATTATAAAGGCCCAGCCAGAAGCAATACAAAACACATTAAATAAATCTGGACCAATAAACTATCATCATAGAGCACATATTAATAAAAATACCCAACATCTAAATAGTTATTACCCTAAATCTCTAAGACACAAGAATGGATTTCCTACTTTTGAAATATTGGACTCCAATCCATTAAATTTAGAACTGAACCATAAATTAATTAATAAATGAAATTAGTCAAAGTATCCTTGTCGGCTATTCTCGGCACCGTGCTACTAGCAACGTTCCTTAATTCCTGCAAAGAAAATAAAGTTGAACAAACTAATGAAACCACGGCAAAAAGTCCTGTAGAACTGGTATACCCACAATTGGATACCGAAAATTCACGCTGGTTTTTCTTTTCATCGGCCAGTCGCCCTTTCGGGATGGTAAATCTAAGTCCGGATACGGAAGTGGACGGGGCGTGGGGAAGCGGATATAGATATAAGGTAGATACCATTCAAGGTTTTAGCCATATTCATGCCTGGCAACTTTCAGGACTATCCGTACTTCCGGTAACCATATCCGAAGATAACAACAAGTCCATTTTTAAGGATTTTAAATCCAAATTCAGTCATGACAATGAAAAAGTGTCGCCGGGCTATCATTCTTTAGCTTTGGAAAAATATGGAATTAATGTAGAGCTCACTAGCACCAAAAGGGTTGGTTTTCATAAATATGTCTATCCAAAAAATAAGGATGCGGCTATTCTTTTTAACCTTAATGGCATGTTGGGGCCTTGTAAAAATTTAGATGGCAAACTAAATAAAGTAGATGCTAAGAATCTTACAGGTGAGCTTGTCATGGCACCGACCCATAGAAGGCCAAAACCGGTAAAATTATTTTTCCATATTATTTTGAATAGAGAAGTTGGTGGGGTAAACAAGGATAAAGAAACCGGAAACTATTTGATCGAATTGGGCAATGACTCCGACCAGCTTTTAATGAAAGTAGGCATTTCATATACTTCTGCAGAAAATGCCAAAGCAAATATAGATGCGGAACTGTCTCATTGGGATTTTGAAAGGATTGTAAAGGAATCCAAGGAAGAATGGAACAATGCCTTGGGTAGAATAAAAATCACGGGCGGCACGGAAACCTCCCAAAAAAGGTTTTATACGGATCTATGGCATGCCTTGCAGGGTAGAAGGGTTATAAGCGATGTTAACGGGGCCTATCCCGATAATACAGGGGAGAACTTCAGAATAGGACAAATACCTTTGGATGCAGCCGGAAAACCAAAATTCAACCACTATAATTCCGATTCCTTCTGGGGTGCCCAATGGACCATAAACACACTTTGGGGCTTGGTCTATCCTGAAATTATGGAAGAGTTTGTTCAATCCTTATTGCAGTACCAAAAGGATGGGGGATTGGTTCCCCGTGGGCCTTCGGGCGGTAATTATACCTATGTAATGACCGGGGCCTCATCCACACCTTTTATTGTCAGCGCCATACAGAAAGGAATAGTTACGGACAACTTGGAGGACATATATGAGGCGTTAAAGATAAATCATATGCCAGGCGGAATTATGGAAAGAGCTGGATATGAACATAATACTGCACTTGGGGGTGGATTAAAATACTATATTAGGGATGGTTACGTACCTTATCCCATTCCAGAAGGAAAATTTGGTGGCCATCAGGAAGGAGCAGGTGTAACCATGGAATATGCCTATCAGGACTGGACTTTGGCACAATTGGCCAAAAAAATAGGACATGAAGAGGATTACAACTATTTCATGGAGCGCTCCTTAAATTACAAAAATGTGTTTGATAAGACTGTGGGTTGGATGAGACCAAAAGATGTAGATGGTGTATGGACCAAAAACTTCGATCCGTACCAACATCAGCACGGATTTGTAGAATCCAACGGGGCCCAAGCCACTTGGTTTGTACCGCACGATCTTAGCGGTCTGGCAAATCTTATGGGAGGCAATGAAAAAGCTGTGGAGAAACTAAACCTTCAATTCCAAACGGCGGAAAAACTAGGATTTACTTCTGGTAATTCACATGCTCTGGAATTGCATCCCGAATATAGAAAAATACCGATCAATTATGGAAATCAGCCTTCCATGCAAACAGCCTTTGTATTTAATAAATTGGAAAGGCCGGATTTAACGCAGTTCTGGTCCAGAAAAGTAGTGGATAGAGCTTTTAGCGGTTTGTCTCCCGCTACCGGATACAACGGGGATGAGGACCAGGGACTAATGGGTAGTTTGGCCGTATTAATGAAAATAGGACTTTTTCAAATGAACGGGGGTACCGAGGACAATCCTATATACGAATTTGGCAGCCCCATTTTTGATAAAATCAGTATAAGTTTGCCAAATGGCAAGGAATTGGTCATCAATGCCCCAGGTACAGCTTCGGACAAGCCTTATTTAAATACAATAAAAATAAATGGAATGGTATCGGACCAAAATTACATTAGTCATTCCGATATTTTAAAAGGGACCACTTTGGATTTTACCATGGGGTCCGTACCTTCCATGAATTCACAGGAAAAATAAGGGTAAAGTGATGCATTAGGGTTTTACAGGAACAACAGATAAAACACCTCAAATATCTTAGTTCACTATGGCTAATTTATTTGAGGTGTTTAAACTATAGCATCCAAGGCTCCTTATATTGCCTATTAAAAGGTTAATGATAATTACTTTATGGGAAACAAACTTCGATTTCTGCTGGTATTTATGGTCTCCATATGGAACCTGCATGCGCAGACAATAAAGTTTGAACATTATAATGACCACAATGGTCTATCCCATAATTCCGTAAGACATATTATTCAGGACGACCGGGGTTTTTTGTGGTTGGGTACTTTTTCAGGGTTAAATCGTTTTGACGGTTATGAGTTTAAAACTTTTACCAGCTCGTCCGAAATTAACAATACCATCCCGGACGATGATATAACAGACTTGGAATTGGATAGGGAATCCAATCAATTATGGATCGGCACAAGAAAGGGACTTGTACTTTATAAGTTGGACACCCACACCTTCCGAACCTTCCTTCCTAATGTTAATGATCCAAACGCTTTGCAAGATGGGGAGATCAGGTCCGTACATGTAGATCGTTTCAAGCAAGTGTGGGTGGGAACCAAGGATAAAGGACTTTTTATCTATAATCCCGAAACCCAGTATTTTAAGAAAGTAGAACTGGAAGGCTATAATTACGTCAAGGACATATTTGAAGATTCCAAGGGATATATATGGATTGCAAGTTATGGCACTGCGGGCATTGCCAAAATTTCCCTGGACAATACAGGTAACATCGGGCAAATAAGGGAATATACCTTGGAAGTTTCGGAGTCGACCGAAACAAACCCATATGTCAATTTTATCTATGAGGATCACAAATCGGATATATTTGTGGGGAGTAGGAGAGGGCTATATAAATTGGAAGCGCAGACCGATTCTTTTAGAAATTTGTATTTAAAAGATTCTAAGGTCAGGGATAAATTGGGGCCATACTTTATTTCGATAGCCAGGGCGCCCAACGGTGAATATTGGCTGGGAACCCTAGGCGGAATCCTAGTGGTAGATGAACTGGAGGACATTGTACTTCAAGAATACCGATGGTATTACTCGGAATTATCGGATGATGATTCCTTGGCGGATAATTTGGTGGCAGCACTGTATTTTGATACCTCAGGCGTGCTATGGATTGGCACGGAAGACGGCCTGGAGAAATACGATCCTTATAATAATCAATTTAATTATAACTCGGATATTTCCCAATATATTGGGAATCAGGTACCCCGTATTCGTGGATTTGCAAAAACCAAAGACAATAAGATCATAGTGGCTACAAGACATAATGGCCTCTTTATTTCGGACAATGGCCATTATAGACCCTTGTTCAATAACCAAAAGGACATAGCCAGTATTTTTACCATGGATGGCAACATATTCTACTGTGGACTATGGGAAGGTCATATTTTACGTTACGATTACAGCAGTGGTAAAGCGTCCGTATTTGATGTTGGCTTTAGTAGGTCTCCAATTCTTGCTTTCGCAGATTTAGGTAACAAAAAGATGGTGGTTGGCGCTCATGGAGAGGGGGCGGTAATTATCAATACAGAAACCTTGTCACCTGTAAAGGGAACGGGAATATTATTGCCTTCACGTCCCATTAATATATGTGTGGTGGATAATAATGGCACTATTTGGTTCGCCTCCCAAACAGGGGTTATTCGATTTGACCCAGTAAGTGGAAATACGCATGTATATGACGCCGATTTAGACGAAAACATTAGTTTGTCACATGAGAATGTCAGTGATATCACCATTGATCCGTCAGGGAAAATTTGGGCAGCGACACGGATGGGGTTGGATTACTACGATCCCGATTTGGATAATTTTGTCCCAATTATGGAGCCGGCGGAATTAAAAAGCAGTTGGATTACCGATGTGGTATCCGATACCAACGGCAGCCTATGGCTAAATATGAACAATAATCGTATTGCCCAATACAAAAAGCTATCCAACGAACTAAAAATATATTATACCGATAGTGGTAATAGGTTGGACGTATTTAGTTTAACGGGGTTTTACTACGCCGATGATTCCCACATCTATTTGGGAGGCAAAAATGAAATTATTTCCTTTTCACCGGCAGACATCAAAGACAATGATGTATCACCGGCTCCCCTGATTACGAATATCAAAATTCAGAATACCGATTTGGAAGTGGGAAGTATTTTAAACGATCAACAAATACTTACCTCCGACATAAATTTAAGTCGCGAATTGGTTTTGGAAAATGTCAACAAGAATTTTTCACTTACTTTTTCCAGTCCTTCCTACACCAGTGAACGATTTAATAAGTACAGCTATAGATTAGTAGGATTTGACAAGGGATGGAATACGGTCGATATAAGACAGCGTACGGTGCAGTACACCAATCTGTTTTTTGGCGATTATACCTTTGAGGTAAAGGCTATGAACAGTCACGGGGTATGGAGCGATGTCTCTTCTTACCAAATAAAGATCCTTCCGCCGTTTTGGCTTACCTACCAGTCCTTGATCATTCTTATCCTACTGCTGTTTCTTATATTCTATGTGGTACGCAAACAGATGAAAGCTCGACTTGGGTTAAAGCACCAATTGTTGTTGGAGAAAGTAAAAAGGGAACGTGATGAAAAATTGAGCAACGAAAAATTAAGGTTTTTTACTAATATTTCACACGAGCTTAGAACCCCCTTAACCCTTATACTAGGACCTACCAAGCAACTTATAGAAGATGGTGAAACTAGTGGTAACCAGTTTCAATTGAGCCGATACCAAATGATTCTACAAAATGCCAACCGACTGCTAAACCTAGTGAATCAGGTGTTGGATTTTAGAAGGGCACAGTCTGGCGAATTGAGTTTAAAAGTTACCCATACGGACATTTTATTGCACACCAGAAATACATTTCGCTCTTTTGAGGAGCTGGCGGACGACAAAAAAATTGAGTTTAGCCTTATTTGTGAAAGTGAAATGATCGAAGGCTATGTAGACCGTGACAAGTATGATAAAATACTGTACAATTTGTTGTCCAATGCCTTAAAATTTACCCATAAATATGGCCATGTTGACGTTTTTGTGGGAACCCAATCGGTACATGGCCGAACGGAATTGGTGGTGGAAATAAGTGATGACGGTATTGGGATTCCTTTGGAAAGCCAGGAAAAAATATTTACCCGTTTTTATCAGGCTCCCAACAGCAAAGTGAACAATACAGGGTCTGGAATAGGGCTCTCCCTTGTTCAGGTATTGGTACAACTTCACAAAGGTACCATCGCTGTGCAAAGTCAGGCCGATAAGGGTAGTGTATTTACCATCAAAATCCCCATAGATTACGAGGCTTATGAAGAGAGTGAAGTATTCGAGTATGGTCAGAGTCCGGTTATAGAACATTCTCCCCATTTAATTCCCAGTAAAAAAATAAACCAGAGTGCCCATTTAAAGGAAAGAATACTCATTATTGAGGACAATGCCGAATTGCGTAACTATTTGGTAGACTTTTTATCGGATTACTACAAGGTCTTTGAGGCAGAAAATGGAGAAAAGGGATTAGAGATATGTAGGCAAATAAAACCTGCACTCTGCGTTGCCGATATAATGATGCCCGTATTGGATGGACTTGAATTCTGTAGAGTACTAAAAAATGATGGGGATATAAGCCATATACCGGTAATACTTCTAACGGCGCTATCCGATAATGACGATAAGATTAGGGGCTATAGTTCCGGAGCCGATGGGTATTTGGTAAAACCATTTGATCCCTCCCTATTAAAAACGAGGATCGAAAATATTATCCAATCCCGAATGGATCTGAAAGGTAAATTCTCCGGGGAGGCAGAAAGCGACATAACAACCTTAACACACTCTCCCATTGATGAGAAATTCATGGAAAAACTCATTAAATTGATAGAGGTAGATATAGACAACTTGGAAATAAATACTGCATACCTATGCCAGGAATTGGGAATGAGTTCCTCCAAATTGTACAGAAAAATAAAGGAACTTACAGATCTGGCTCCAAATGAATTTATAAGAACGATTCGGTTAAAAAAAGCAGCTCAATTGTTAAATACCAAAAAGTACAATGTTTCCGAAGTATCAACTATGGTTGGATTCAACGACCCTTACTATTTTAGCCGCTGTTTTAAAAAACAGTTCGGATATCCTCCAAGCAATGTGATCAAATAGTAGCTACAAAAGTGAACCCACCTTAATAGTTTACGTAATCCACAATTTCCAGTCCGTATCCTACAAGCCCTACTCTTTTAGTTTGGGTAGAATTGGATAACAGCCTTATTTTGGCAATATCCAAATCGTGCAAAATTTGGGCACCAACGCCAAAATCCTTGGCGTCCATATCCACTTTAGGGGCCTTGTATATTCCTTGTTTTTGCAACTCCTTCAGTTCCCCCAATCGGCCCAAAAGGTTCAAAGATTCGGTTTCCTGATTTATAAAGACTATTGCCCCTTTGCCTTCTTCATTGATGGCATTGAACATGTCCTCCAATTTTTTGTCCGGATTGTTGGTTAGGGTGCCTAATATGTCATTGTTGATCAAAGTAGAATTTATACGGGTAAGCACCTTTTCATCTTTTTTCCAGGTTCCCTTGGTCAAAGCTATATGAACTTGATTATTGGTGGTCTGTTGGTATGCCCTCAGTCTAAATTCGCCAAACCTGGTAACAATATTAAAATCTTCCTTTTTACGGATCAGGCTATCATGTTCCATACGATAGGCTATCAAGGCTTCGATAGACACAATTTTTAGATCAAATGTCTTGGCTACTTTTACCAATTGGGGCAATCTGGCCATAGATCCATCCTCGTTCATGATCTCAACGATGACCCCGGCAGGTTTTAGTCCGGCCAAACGGGCAAAATCAATGGCCGCTTCGGTATGTCCCGTTCTTCTTAATACACCACCTTCTTTGGCTACAAGGGGAAATATATGCCCCGGCCTTCCCAAATCATGGGCCTTAATGCTTATATCTGTCAACGCCTTAACGGTACTTGCACGATCTGCGGCAGAAATACCTGTGGTAACACCATGACCCCTTAAATCTACAGAAACGGTGAAGGCGGTTTCCATAGGATCAGTATTGTTATGGACCATCATGTGAAGACCCAATTCCTTACATCTACCTTCCGTGAGCGGTGCACAGATCAACCCTCTACCATGGGTAGCCATAAAGTTGATCAATTCTGGAGTGGCCAATTCTGCAGCTGCCAAGAAATCCCCTTCATTTTCCCTATTTTCATCATCCACTACAATAATTACCTTGCCTTGCCTTATATCCTCAATAGCTTCCTCAATGGTATTTAGCGTAATAGCCTTTTCAACTTTTGTTGTCATGTCACTGCAATTTTATCTTTCTTCTTAAATACGCCCTTAAAATAATCCAAAATACTCCCAAAGGACATTAATCCTTTGTCTGCCGTTGCCCTTCTGGTTAGAAAAACACCTAAAGGTAACATTATAAATGTAGATAGCCATGCACCTATAATAGGATTAATATTCCCCTCCTTGGCATAATTCCCGGCAAATACACCTATAAAGTAATAGGTTAGGAATAGAACAATTGCGATAACCATAGGCAAACCTAAACCTCCTTTTCTTATAATGGCACCCAATGGGGCCCCAACAAAGAACAAAATAATACAGGATAATGCCAATGCATATTTTTTGTGGAGCGATAAAATGTGAAGACGATATATCTTATACTTTATTTGAAGCTCATTTTTCTTTCCCTGAATACTTGTTATAATATTGGAAGTGGCACTTTTTGCAGAACTTAATATCTGTGTCTGGTGCCAGGAAGGAAAGAGGGCCAATATACTATCGGTATCCTTCTTGGTGCCCAAAGAATCCATTTCTTTCTTTTTCTTGTCGATATTAACTTGGCTTAAAGAATCGGGCTTTTTCAAGGGCACGAAAGCACCCATTCTTCCAACGATATTCTTGGAAAAAGCAGTTACCAATTTTACATTGTCCTCTTTTAGGGAATCTATATCCTTGGTTAAGCGGGAAATATTTTTCATCTTATCCGTACTTACATCCCGCTCCTCATCCAAATCTACGTCGTTAAGGTCCGAAAGATCCTTGTTTATGGTATAAGTCTTAAAATTGGCCTTGGTAAAAGGATTTTTCTTCTTCTCCTTGTTATTTTTAGTGGTCACGTCCCAGTAATAATGCCCATCCTTTAATACCAACTGCAGAATGTCCGATTCCTCACTACTAATAAGCTCTCCTGATTTGGCCTTGATAACAGTGGTATTGACCTTTGTTTTGGATTTTTCATGGATAATGACATTTTCCAAGAATCGATCATTTTCCCCATATTTACGATCTACCTTCATGTTCATTTCCGTACCTTCCAAATCACTAAAAACTCCCTCCGAAATAATCGCCGCGGGTTTAACCTTGGCAATATTCCTTCTTAAATTGTATATTTTTTGTTCTGAAATTGGAATAATATTATTGGCAAAATAAAAAGTGACCCCCCCTAAAAACGTAACAAAAACAATGAGGGGCAACATGGCCCTCTGTAAGGAAATACCAGAGGCCTTCATGGCCGCAAATTCATAATTCTCCGCAAAGGAACCAAAGGTAAGTATGGAAGAAAGCAATACCGTCAAGGGAATTACCCGTTCCATTAGATTGGGCATAAGGTAAAACAGGAATTTTCCAATTATGAAAATATCCAATCCCTTTCCCGCAAAATCATCAATAAACAACCAGATCGTTTGAAATACGAAGATAAACATCAGTATTACGAACGAACTGAAAAAATTAAAGAGGAACCTCGATAATATATATCGGTCTAGAATTCTCAACGTCTAATTTCTTATGATGTAGTACCCATCATTTTTATACTTGTTCTCGTCAAAAGTAAATAAGGTTTTGGACAAGGGCTGGTCTATTTTAAAAGAATTAACAGTAATGGTTGTTTTTGTACCGTTCTTCCCCGTTTCAATAAGCTTGTAGATATGCTTGGTCTCCACATCTATGCCCAACAGAATAGATTTGATTTCTGAATTGGTATCGATGGGTGTCAACTTCACAAACTGTATTTTTCTTCCTCGGATATTTTGCAGAATATCCCAGTCATAGTTATGTCCCTGCTTGTAGAAGGTAAGCATTTTAGATGGCGTAATGGTGTTTTCATCATCCAATTTCTCTTCAATGGTCACCTCTTCATTTTCTGGAACAACGGTATAAACCTTTTTCCCATCATATATTTGCTTGGAGCCCAAATAATTAAATAAATACTTATCACCCTGCATAGTTACATCCCCTCTTGTTTCGGTGTTTATGTTGGCCTCCTCGTTATTAAGACTATATTTAAAGTCTACAAAAATATTGTCGTAACTTTTTACCTTATTATATACTTCATCCAACAAAGTTTTGGCCTTTGCAGAGTTTTGGGCCATAGATACTGAAGTAGTTAATAACAATAATATAATAGATAATTTAATTTTCATTTTCTTTTATTTAAATTTTTAACGGTGCCTTCTATGCACTTTCATTGCTTAAAAGTTGATCCAAGGCATAAATATCAGGTACCAATACCTGACGAGCCTTGCTACCTTCAAAAGGACCAACAATACCTGCCGCTTCCAACTGATCTATAATTCTCCCGGCCCTATTGTATCCCAATTTCAACTTTCGTTGTATCAAGGAGGCCGAACCCTGTTGTGCTATTACAATTACTTCTGCCGCTTCCCTGAACATGGCATCACGGTCAGATATATTATAATCAATACTTGTGCCAGAATCATCATTTCCTGAGTATTCCGGAAGTAAATGCGCATCTGGATAAGCCCTTTGCGAACCTATAAATTCAGTAATCTTAGCAACCTCTGGGGTATCCACAAAAGCACACTGAATTCTGGTAACATCATTGCCCTGTGTAAATAACATATCCCCACGACCAATCAATTGATCGGCACCTTGGGTATCTAGAATGGTCCTCGAATCTATTTTTGAGGTAACCCTAAAAGCTATCCTAGCTGGGAAGTTGGCTTTTATAATCCCTGTAATTACATTAACCGAAGGTCTCTGGGTTGCAATGATCAAGTGAATCCCAATAGCCCTGGCCAATTGTGCCAATCTGGCAATAGGGGTTTCCACTTCCTTACCGGCGGTCATGATCAGATCGGCAAACTCGTCTATGACCAACACTATATAAGGTAAGAACATGTGCCCATCATTGGGGTTCAGTTTCCGCGCCTTAAACTTGGCGTTGTACTCCTTTATATTACGAACCATGGCCACCTTTAACAACTCGTAACGGTTGTCCATTTCTATACAAAGCGAATTTAAGGTGTTGATTACCTTATTATTATCCGTAATAATAGCTTCTTCGGAATCAGGTAACTTGGCCAGATAATGCCTTTCAATCTTATTGAATAGCGTAAGTTCCACCTTTTTGGGATCTATAAGAACAAACTTAACCTCTGCTGGATGCTTTTTATAGAGCAAAGAGGTCAATACTGCATTTAGACCAACAGATTTCCCTTGTCCAGTGGCTCCTGCCATCAATAAATGGGGCATTTTAGCCAAATCTACTACAAAAGTTTCATTGCTAATGGTTTTTCCAAAAGCAATGGGCAATTGCATTTCCGCCTTCTGAAATTTACTGGAGGCGATAACGGAACGCATGGATACGATAGTGGCATTTTTATTGGGTACTTCTATACCAATGGTTCCCTTTCCGGGTATAGGAGCAATAATCCTAATGCCAAGTGCCGCCAAGGACAGGGCTATATCATCCTCAAGATTTTTTATTTTTGAAATTCGCACCCCGGCGTCAGGTACAATCTCATATAGTGTAACCGTGGGACCAATGGTAGCCTTAATCTGAGCAATACCAATTTTATAGTTCTTTAGGGTCTCAACAATTTTATTCTTATTCTCCTCCAGCTCCTCCTGGTTGATGGTAATACCACCCGTGGCACCATGCTGATCCAAAAGATCCAATGGGGGAAACTTAAAATTGCCCAATTCCAATGTAGGGTCAAATTCACCGAAATCCTCCACCAACTTATCCGAAATATTGTCCGATTCCTCTTTCTCTTCCTTAATTTTTTCCACTTCCATGGCAATAGTATCCTCTTCTGGACCCACCTTTACTTCAAACTCGTCGTCATTGTCCTCTTTTGCCAAAACGGGGATATCTTTCTTATGGGTGTAGGTGTCTATTACCACTGGGGTTTCTTCCTTTTCATCTTCCTCCGTAAATAAAATATCGTTCTCCCTGTCACTGTTATCAACCTTGGCAGCCTTACCGTTTTTAAATTCGGTAGCCAAAGATTTTCCTTTGTCGTTTATATAAGCAACTGCCTTGTCCGGTGAAAATTGGAACAACCTTACCAAAATTACGATCAAACCAAAAAGCAATAAAAGAAAGACCCCCACTTTTCCTCCATAATCCTGAAGGAAATCGTTCATCTCGTACCCGACCATACCGCCTAACAACGGTTTTCCAGATGCAAAGAAGCCCAGGGCAACAGAGAACCAGATTATAAATACCAAGCCCCATATCCATTTTCGGAGCAGCCCTTGTTTCTGCATGCTCAAAAACATGTATAGCCCAGTTGTAAAAAGTAGAAAAGTAAATATGATTGAAGAAACACCAAATCCTTTATAGAGCACAAAATGACTTACGTTGGCTCCAAATTTGTTCAATAAATTTCTAGCCTGTTCATTCCTGTTTGCAAATTCTGTCAGTAAGCTTTGATCGTCTTGCCAGGTAAAATAAAAGGAGACAAAAGAAAAGAACAGCGCTATACTTAAAAGCATTAACAACCCCCCAAAAATAATTTTGTTCTGTTGCGATAGTTTTAAGGAAAAGCCTTTTTTAGTGGGTGTTGACTTTGGTTTTTTTACCTTTTTTGCCATTAAATCTTAAATTCTGGTGGCTAAATTACAAATTTACTTATGAACTCATTAGAACTTTTCCGATTGAAATAGCATTTTACGGAAACTCTGTACAAGCACGATAGGGAATAAGGTGCAACTAATAAATCTTATAAGAGTTTAGGAATATAGATGATAAGGCCTATAATGGATGCAGCAATGGATACCAACATGACCGCACCGGCGGAAATATCCTTAATAAACCCAATTTTTTCATCAAATTCGGGCTGGACAAAATCCGCAATTTTTTCCACGGCCGTGTTTAATCCCTCTATTCCCAGGACCAATCCAATTGCCAGAATTTGAAGGATCCATTCCGTGTTGGAAATTTCAAAATAGAATCCAGCAGCAGTCATCACCAAGGTAATAAAAACCTGTATCTTGATACTGGATTCTGTTCTTATTAAGAGTAATGCTCCCTTTAAAGCGAAACCAACACTCTTTATTCTATTCACCAAGAAGCTTTCCTTAGGCATCCATCAAGGCTTCTAATGCCGATTTGTAATTGGGCTCGTCAACGGTTTCTGCAACCTGCTCGGTATAAATAACCTTTCCTTCCTCGTTCAATACAACCACTGCCCTAGAATGAAGGGATTGAAGTGGTCCGTCCGAAAACTCCAAGCCATAGGCCTTTCCGAAGTTACCGTCCTTGAAATCGGACAACATTTCTACATTTTCTATTCCTTCGGCACCACAAAAACGACCTTGGGCAAAGGGAAGGTCTTTGGAAACACATAAAACCTTAGTGTTCTCCAATTCGGCAGCTTCCTTATTGAATTGCCTTACAGATTGGGCACATGTACCCGTATCCACACTGGGGAAAATATTTAATACCACTTTTACACCTTTGTAATCGTCCAAATGTGCATTGGACAAGTCTCCCTTGGTCAAAGAAAATGCGGGGGCTTTACTTCCTGCTTTAGGTAGTGTTCCTATAGTGTTTATGGGGTTTCCTTTAAGTGTTACTGTTGCCATGATTATTTTTTTAAATTTTGCGTGAAAATAAAAAATATATGATTGATATGTTAGGAATAATGGATAAAAAAGTAGGATTACAAAAAGCCTAGTCCAGAGGGTAAACTAAAAGAAAATCCCTCTAACCAATGAGTTGCACAGTGGAATAGAGGGATTAACCGCAATTGGTTTGATGGATTCCTTTACAATTATTTGTCTATAGAACCAACTACCCGTTGCATAAATTCGTTCAAGGCCTCTTTTTGGGGCTTACCTTCTTTAATGGATTTTTGTACCTCCAAGGCTCCGTATAGATTGGAAATCAATTCACCAATAACATCCAATTCCTCATCTTTTAATGAAGACACTTCGGTGATGGACTCCAATGTTTCTATGGTTTCCAATACATAATCCTCATCATTTTCAGCTATAAAGCTCGTAAGGTGTTTAATTACTGGTAATTTCACTGATCAAATCTTTTAAAACTTCATACTTATTGGTCTGTACCTGATTTTTGAATTCACCATCGCTAAAAATGGCAAAAGTGGGAAGATTGTCCACGTTGGCCAACTTTCTGGATTCAGGAAATTTCTCTGCATCTGCAAGAACAAAGGTAATATCCTCGTTAATGGAGGCCTCTTTTTTAAACTTGGGCTTCATTATTCTACAGTTGCCACACCAGGTAGCCGAATATTGAACAACCACATTTTTATTTTGATCAATAATCTCTTTCAGATTATCATTTTCCAATTCAACTATCATAAATTCTAAATTTAATTTTATAAAAAAGGAGTCAATTCAAAATATAAATTGACTCCTTATATTTAATTTCTGAATTTAGTTTGCGTGTGCGGACAAATAACTGGCAACACCATTCCTATCTGCGGTCATAGCATCTTTACCTTCTTCCCAGTTGGCAGGACAAACCTCTCCTTTTTCTTGAACGTGGGTATAGGCGTCTATCAATCGTAAATATTCGTTTACATTCCTACCCAAAGGCATATGATTAATTCCTTCATGGAATACGGTACCTTCCTCATCTATCAAATAGGTGGCTCTGTAAGTTACATTGTCTCCATCTACCATAACAACACCGGTTTCCTCATTATACTGCTCATTGGTTATATCCAATATACCTAAAGTAGAGGCCAGGTTTCTGTTGCTATCTGCAAGAATAGGGTAGGTTACCCCTTCAATACCTCCATTATCCTTAGCTGTATTCAACCAAGCAAAATGAACTTCGGCAGTGTCACAAGAAGCTCCGATAACCAAAGTGTTTCTTTTTTCAAATTCTCCCAAAGCAGCTTGAAAAGCATGCAATTCTGTTGGACAAACAAAAGTGAAGTCTTTTGGATACCAAAACAAGATCACTTTTTTATTGTTTTTTTGAGCTTCCTCCAAAACATTCAATTTGAAAGTGTCGCCCAAATCGTTCATTGCATTAACGCTAAGATTTGGAAATTTTTTACCTACTAAAGTCATATTTATAAATTTTATACTATTAATTTCTGATGTAAAATTACAGCTAAATAAGGCGGATTGCCAGATTCTGGATTTAAAAAACTTATTCCAATATAACTATTGTATATACCTATGCCCATTATGGATTTTACTTGCGAAGTTGCAAAAAAATGAACGGTAAATTTCGCGATATAGCAAAGATGAGAGCTAAAAAATATCAAATTTGTTTTTTGAAAATGGAGCGAGTTTTAAAAAAAATCAATTATTGGTCTATTACCCATTTTGTTATAAGAGGTTTACTCATTACCTGCCCACATATAGTTTGAAAATTGGTCAATTTGATGAAAAATTATGGCAGAAATAATCACACCTAATTATAGAATAATGACTTGTCCATTACGCACTGATCAAGCAGCTGCCGAAGAGGTCTTAAGCTGTCTTATCTTAAGATGTAGTGCTGCAAAGAACAAGGTAGTAAAAGGACTTAACCAATTGAAAATGGCGTACACAAAATATTCTGTAACGCCAACGCCCAATACACTCGATTGGTAGGCCCCACAGGTGTTCCATGGAATCAACACCGAAGTTACCGTTCCGGAATCTTCCAAGGTCCGACTCAAATTCTCAGGAGCCAAGCCCTTGTCGTGAAAAGCTTTCTTAAACATTTTACCCGGGATAACAATAGCCAGGTACTGATCACTGGCAATAGCGTTTAATCCAATACAGCTCAATACGGTACTGGCAAATAGCCCAAATACAGAAGATGCAATAGACAATAAGGATTTGGTAATTCGGGCCAACGCCCCAATACCGTCCATTATACCCCCAAATACCATGGCACAGCAAATAAGCAATATGGTCCATATCATACCTTGCATGCCTCCGGCACTGAACAGATCGTTCAACTTTTCGTTTTCCGTGACAATGGCGGTATCAACAAAAATAGCATTGAAAATAGCTGTTACATTGGAATCTGACAGGGTTTTCAATACTTCGGTTTGAAAAAACAGGGCAAACACCCCAGCCAGCCCTACACCAGTCCCCAAGGCAATCAGTGGTTTTGTTTTAAGAAGTATGAGTGCTATTACCACTCCTGGCACTATAAATAAATACGGGCTTATATTAAAGGTATTTTTAATAGTGTCCAATAATGCGCTTACATCCGCACTCCCAGAAGTCTCTATATTTAAACTAATTACGGCAAAAACTACCAAAGTAATCAATACAGTAGGCACGGTAGTAATGGTCATGTACTTTATATGCGTAAACAAGTCAGTCCCTGCCATGGCGGGTGCCAAATTGGTGGTATCGCTTAAGGGGGACATCTTATCCCCAAAATAAGCTCCTGAAATTACTGCACCGGCAATCATACCGGGATCAATACCCAATGCAGTTCCAATACCCACAAGTGCAATCCCCACAGTTGCTGAGGTAGTCCAAGAACTTCCTGTGGCCACGGAGATTATAGCAGCAATAACCACGGAAGCTGGCAAAAAAATGGAGGGATTCAATACCTTAAGTCCGTAATAGACCATGGCAGGGATAACACCACTAACCAACCAAGTACCCGCCAATGCCCCTACCAAGAATAAAATCATTATTGGGACAAGAACGCTTTTTAGGTTTTCCAGCACTTCAAGCCACATGGTTTTTAATGAGGTTTTATTAAAAAACCCAACAATAGCACTAATAGCGCCACCGATTAATAAAATAATCTGATTGGAATATTCCCCGAACCATTCCCCATCGGCATAGAAAATATTATAGGCCAACATCATCATCAAAAGAACAACTGGGATAAGGGCCTCCCAGATATTTAGTTCCTTATTTTCTACAATATGTTCATTCTCTGGTCCAGCGGGATTAGTGCTAAGGTTTTGCATCTAGTAGCTATTTGTTTCTTCGTAATATTACGATTTTGATATCTGTTCTGCAAACCCAATATTACACCTATGCCTTGGAACTTTTTAAAATTTTCAATTGGATCAAACAATCTTTCATGGCCCTATATGTTCTATCAATATGATCGTCCAATCCTATTGAAAACCGAATTAGACCATTGGACAATCCCATCTCCAATTGTTCTTCGATTGGAATTTCTGAAGAGGTGGATGTTCCAGGGGCGCTAAACAAGGTTTTATAAAATCCTAAACTAACGGCCAAATATCCCAAATGTTTCCTTTGCATTAATTCCATCAAGGCATTGGCATTTTCCAAGGAGCCTACATCCAAAGTCATTAATCCCCCAAAGCCATATTCCGGATTAAATTGTTTTTTCATAACCGCGTGCCCGGCATGTGATTTCAATCCAGGATAAACCACGCGTAATCCGTCATTTTCAAAATTCTGGGCTAAGTACAAGGCGTTTTCGCTATGTTTTTTCATCCTTATATGCAGCGTTCTCATATTCTTTAAAATGGAAGATGCCCTTAAACTATCCAAAGTGCTTCCCAACAGCATTCCAGCGCCATTATTCACATCCTTTAGGCCTAAACAAAAATCTTTAGTACCACAAACCACTCCGGCCACACAATCGCTAGTACCGTTTATAAACTTGGTTAAACTGTGAATAACAATATCGGCCCCCAATTTTGCAGGAGAGATGGATAGGGGCGAAAAGGTGTTATCCACTACCAAAGGTATGTTATGCTTTTTGGCCAGTTTGGAAAGAGCCTCATTATCGGCCACTTCCAATAAGGGGTTACTAACAGACTCACAATAGATCATTTTTGTTTTTGGGGTAATGGCCATGGCCACTTCCTCCAATTTTGTACTATCCACAAAGGAAGTTGTAATATTGAATTTCTTTAGAAAGTTCTTCATTAGGGCGTAAGTACCACCATAAATGGTCCTGCTGCTAACAATATGGTCCCCGGCATTGCACAGCTGCATAATTACAGCGCTTATAGCTCCCATACCACTGGCGGTTACATTGGCCGTTTCCGTGCCCTCCACAGCCGCCAATGCCTCTCCCAAATAAAGGTTGGAAGGGGAGGAGTGCCTACTGTAGAGATAACAGCCTTCCGTATTGCCTTCAAACGTATCGAACATAGTCTTTGCCGATAAAAAAGTATAGGTGGAAGAGTCGGATATAGAGGGATTAACCCCTCCGTATTCTCCAAAATACTGTAAATCCTGTAAATCATCAGATGCCTTAAAATCCATAATAAAATATTTATTTTACTATAAAATTAAGGGTATATCAGTAATTAATCAACCAAATAAAATAAATGTAGATTATAAATCTATATATTACATATTATTTAGTTTATTTTTATACTAGGAAACAAATAATAGCCAAACCAAAGAAAATATATCACCATGAAGTTTGACGAAATAGACATAAAACTATTGGGATTGCTACAAAATGACAGCAAAAAAACCACTAAGGAATATGCCCTTCAATTAAATCTATCGGTTACGGCCGTATACGAACGCATAAAAAGGCTGGAGAAGTTGGGGGTGGTAACCAAATATGTAGCTTTGGTGGATAAAAAGAAGGTAGACAAGGCCTTTACGGTACTTTGCCATATTAAACTGGTGCAGCACATTAAAGAGTATGTACTACAGTTTGAGCGGGAGGTACTTAAATTAAATGAGGTAGCGGAATGTTATCACACCAGCGGGGATTACGACTATATCCTAAAAATATACGTGGCCAACATGGAAGAGTATAGGGAATTCATGATCACCAAACTTACGGCCATAAATCATATTGGAAGTACCCAAAGTTCATTCGTTATCAATGAGGTAAAAAGTACTACAGAAGTGTTCATATAATAACATTTGTCCATAAAACGTTCATATCCCAAGGAATATGAATGTTGTCCAAGAATAAAACATTCGTATTTTTGTATTCACATTAATGAAACTAATCTTTTCAATAAAATAATAATATGACCCAATATGATGTAGCCATTATAGGCTCAGGTCCTGGTGGATATGTTGCAGCAATCCGTTGTGCCCAGTTAGGAATGAAGACTGCGATAATAGAAAAATATTCAACTTTGGGCGGTACATGCCTTAATGTAGGGTGTATTCCTTCCAAAGCATTATTGGACTCTTCCCACCATTACGAAGATGCCGTAAAGCATTTTGAAGATCACGGAATTGAAATTCCTGGAGAAATCAAGATCAACCTAGAGAAAATGATCGGAAGAAAGCAGGCCGTGGTAGACCAGACCTGTGCTGGGGTAAAGTTTCTTATGGACAAAAATAAAATTGATGTTTATGAGGGCCTAGGGAGTTTTAAGGATGCAACCCACATCAATATAAAAAAGAACGATGGTAAAACAGAGACCATTGAGGCAAAAAATATAATTATTGCCACAGGTTCCAAGCCATCCAGTCTGCCCTTTATTAAATTGGACAAGGAGCGCGTTATTACATCAACAGAAGCCCTAAAACTTAAGGAAATACCCAAACACCTTATAGTGATTGGCGGTGGTGTTATTGGATTGGAATTGGGACAGGTATATAAACGCCTTGGTGCAGAAGTAACGGTCATCGAATATATGGACCGTATTATTCCTGGTATGGACGGAGCACTTTCAAAAGAATTGCTGAAAGTAATGAAGAAGCAGAAGGTGAAATTTAATTTATCCCATAAAGTTAAATCGGTAGAGGCTAAAGGCAAGGAAGTAATTGTAAAAGCTGAGGATAAAAAAGGGGAAGAGATAACTTTTAAAGGAGACTATTGTTTGGTTTCTGTAGGAAGAAAGCCTTATACAGATGGATTAAACATTGAAGCTTCGGGTGTTAAACTGGAAAAGAACGGTACCATTGCCGTAAATGACCATTTACAGACCAATATCCCAAATATATATGCCCTAGGTGATGTAGTAAGAGGAGCCATGTTGGCACATAAGGCAGAAGAAGAAGGAACCTTTGTTGCCGAAATATTGGCGGGACAAAAGCCACATATAGACTACAACTTAATTCCTGGTGTGGTTTACACCTGGCCTGAAGTAGCCGCGGTAGGAAAAACCGAAGAGCAACTAAAGGAGGCCGGAGTAGCCTATAAGGTAGGTCAGTTTCCAATGCGTGCCTTGGGACGGGCTAGGGCCAGTATGGATTTGGACGGTTTCGTTAAAATATTGGCGGATAAAGAGACCGATGAAGTTTTGGGAGTACATATGATCGGAGCCCGAATGGCAGATCTTATTGCAGAAGCGGTTACGGCAATGGAATTCAGAGCTTCGGCCGAAGATATTTCCAGAATGAGCCATGCACACCCAACCTTTGCAGAAGCTGTAAAAGAAGCTGCTTTGGCCGCCACCGATAATAGAGCCCTACATGTTTAAATAATTAAACATATTGATAATAAAATAGCCCCGTTAGATTATGTCTAACGGGGCTATTTTATTATAGTAATTCCTTAAATATTATATATCTGGATTCAAATTGTATTTACAACTTGTGGGTACCGTCGCAATAAGGTGGATTCTTGGTAAGTTTACAGGTACATAAATGGGCCCTTTTATCCTCCTCAGCTTCAAAAATTAAAGGGGGTGTGGCATTTTCGGCCTTGTGGGAACCATCACAAAAAGGTTGAACATTACTATGGCTACAGGTACACCACTTATATTTTTTATCCTTCTCCAATTCCACCGCAATTGGTGAAAATTTTTTATTCGTCTCGCTCATCTATATTTTTTGTGCGAAAATAAGCGAAACTCAAGTAGTAAAAAGATGGAACTACTAATTTTTTACCATTCTAAATAAGCGTATCAAAGATAGCTTGGATTTAAGCACGAATGCTTTTAAAAGGGGCTGACCTTCCTCGTTCAACCAGGCTTCTCCCTTTTGTTGAACTAACTTAACAGCTGAAGACAATTGCAATTTTATATAAACTTTGTTTCTTTCATATTGTAGCGCCAGCATAGTAGTTGCCACCATAAAGGCCAGAGCACCGGGAATTACTATAGTAGGGGACAAACTGTGGTTCAGGAAGTAATAAAGTCCCAAACCTGTGAAACTTCCGTATAAAATAATATAATGGATCACATAGATAGATAAGGTACTTTGTCCTATCTTAAGTACGCTACTATTGCTCATAAATTTTCTAAACAACATAAATATGGCAAATACCAAGGAGACATCCCCTAATCGTATAAATAGATAGTTATTAAAATAAACTTTCGAAAACACTAACATTCCGGTCCAGTTATACAGCTTTAAAAAGAAGCCTGAGGAATAAAACAAAAGACCAAAGCCCACAATGGTAAAACTAGCAATGGCAACAGGATATAAAAATTTAAAATTCTTGAATCTATTGAACAATACGGACATAAAAGCCCCAATAGCAGCATACCCAAACCATGGTATTATTGTGAACACAGATCCATTGGCCTTGGTCAGGTAATTGGCTATCATCTCCGGCAGATAATGATGGGCGTATTGTTTATAATTTGGTTCCAGCACGAATAAGACCAGGGTAGTGGCCAATAACACTCCAGGGAACAAATATTTATTTCTGGAGCTGGTAAGAAGATAGATACCAATAATCCCCAAAATAGAAAGACCAATACAGTGCAGAACATCTACCAAATAAAAAGAACCATAAATCTGGCCCTTTAACAATCCAAAGAAGTTTAATCTAAGCAAGTAACCTATGGCCAATAACTGCAACCCCCTTTTTATCCCTTTTTTTACCCTTGGGTTATTAAACCCAATCTCATTCCCTTTTATCAGCAAATAAGTAAAAATAAAACCGGAAACCGTAAAAAAGACTGGTGCCGTAACCCCCCTAAAATATTTCCAAACAGAATAAACCGCATTGGAATTATCCCTAAATGCATTATCCAGCAATCCATCCACGAAATGCCCCTGTAGCATCATAAGGATGGCCCATGCCCTCATAGCATCAATAAAATACAATCTCAGGTTGTTATTCCCCATATTAACTTTTATGTACACCCTATATACTTGTAAAACAGTGGCTTTGGATGTTTTCGCGTGCAAAATTATGCAATTTCCTCGCAATTCAATCTATTTTACGGTATTTTCGTTGTGCAAACATTTAAATAATCAAGATGTCCCGTATACTGGCATTTGCCGGAAGCAATTCCAGCACCTCCATCAATTATAAATTAGTAAAATACACCACCTCCCTTGTTATAGATCATGAGGTTGAGCTTATAAATATGGCCGACTATAATTTTCCTGTCTTTAGTGAGGATTTGGAAAGGGAAGAGGGATATTCCGATTTACTGCGAGAGCTAAAAGATAGGATAGTACGTGCCAATGCCTTGATTATTTCTGTAAATGAACACAACAGTAATCCTTCCGCTTTTTTCAAGAATGTATTGGATTGGTTGTCCCGGGTGGACAGGAATTTCTTGGCGGACACAAAGATTTTACTAATGTCCTGTTCTGGAGGCAGAAGGGGAGGCACTGGCTCCTTAGAGGTTGTCAAGGGAATGTTACCTCGATTTGGGGGCGAAATTACAGCTACCTTTTCTTTACCGTCCTTTAATCATACCTTTGACAAGGCCAAGGGTATAACCGACCCTGAGCTTGCCGAAGGCCATAAAAACGCTTTGGAAATATTCTTGTCACAAATTTAAAAGTCTTTGCGAAAAAAGGTTTCATTTACAGTTCCGGACATTGCAGGTTTTAAGCAATCCCTATTACATTGGTCCCAACAATATTATGAGTTTGTTTGGCTGGACAGTAATGGACATAAAAGCAAGTACAGCTCTTTTGATGGTATGCTTGCTACGGATGCACTAACAACTATAGTAACGGATACCCAAAACGCATTTGAGGATCTAAGCAACTACCAATCCAACACCAAAGATTGGATTTTTGGCTATCTCTCCTACGACTTAAAAAATGATACAGAACAACTTTTTTCCAGCAATCCCGATGGCTTGAACTTTCCTGCGCTGTATTTCTTTCAGCCCAAAAAATTAATAGAAATACAGGGAACAGTGGTCACCTTCCACTACCTAAATATGGTGGCGGATGAAATTGAGGAAGATTTTAATAACATCCTGGAAGGACCTAAACCATTTGCCCCAGAATTGGAAAATCAATCGGATGTCAAAATTAAACTTAGAATATTTAAGGACGAATATTTTAGTCGTGTAAATAAAATGCTGAACCATATCCACAGAGGGGATATATACGAAGCAAATTTCTGTCAGGAGTTTTATGCGGAAAACACTAAAATAGATGCTTTAAGGACTTATCTCAAACTCAATTCCATAACCAGGGCACCTTTTTCAGCCTTTTTAAAAATAAACGATAAGTACCTATTATCATCTTCCCCGGAGCGTTACGTTAAAAAACTTGGGGACAAAATTATATCACAGCCTATTAAAGGGACTGCAAAACGCTCATTGGATAAAAACGAAGACAGGCTATTGGCAGAGGCCTTGGAAAAGGACCAAAAAGAAAGGGCCGAAAATATTATGATTGTGGATTTGGTAAGGAACGATCTATCCAAAAGTGCTTGGAAAGGTTCTGTAAAGGTTGAAGAACTCTGTAAGGTATATTCCTTTGATCAGGTGCACCAGATGATCTCCACTATAACAGCAGAGGTCTCCAGCACCAAAAATCCGGTGGATATTATCAAGGAAACGTTTCCCATGGGCAGTATGACCGGGGCTCCAAAAGTGTCTGCCATGCGGATAATAGAGGAGCTGGAAGCCTCGAAAAGAGGACTCTATTCTGGAACGGTGGGTTATTTTACCCCTGATAACGAATTCGATTTTAACGTGGTCATCCGAAGCATTCTCTATAATAAAACGGCCCAATATGTCTCTTTTTCCGTAGGGAGTGCCATAACTGCCAAGGCAATTCCAGAAAAAGAATACGAGGAATGCCTGCTTAAGGCCAAGGCTATGAGACAGGTACTTGAAAATTAATAGGCCATTTGGTAATATTCAATTTTCAATCTACCTTAAGCGTTTATAAATTTAGGTATACCTAATACTCTATATTTAATAACTATGGATGTAAGAATGCTTGATCTTCATTATAAGAACATCCCCATTAACGCATGGTATTCCAGACCCAAAATAGTTAGAGGTGCCGTGGTACTGGTACATGGTTTTGGCGAACATTCGGGCCGCTACATGTACGATGTGATCCCAAGACTTTTGGAAGAAAATTTGGCCGTATTTTGTTATGACAATATTGGTCATGGAAAATCTGGCGGAAAACGGGGGCATTGCCCTAGTTATATGGCACTTTTGGAACTATTGGACAATATAATTGCAAAGGCAAGAATGCTAAACCCCAATAAGCCCATATACCTTTACGGACATAGTATGGGGGGAAACCTAGTATTGAACTACGACTTGAGAATAAAATCGGATTTGGCCGGTATTGTGGCGACGAGTCCATACCTTAAATTGGCTTTTCAACCCCCTAAATGGAAAATGATCTTAGGCAAAGTTATGTTGAAAATAATTCCCTCCATTACAATGTCATCTGGCCTGAATCCACAACAAATCTCCAGAATAAACCAGGAGGTGGAAAAATACATTGCAGACCCTTTAGTTCATGACCGAGTAAGCCCCATGTACTCTTTTCCCATAATGGCGGCAGGGGAGTGGGCTATAAACAACGTCAGCAAACTAAAGGCAAAAACCCTTTTATTGCACGGTACCGGCGATAAAATTATAGATTATAGGGCCACCGAAAAATTACACAAAAACTCCAATAGTACCGAACTACATTTAATTGAAGGCGGCTATCACGAATTACACAAGGATGTTGGAAGCAAAAACACTTTGGATATAATCGGCATTTGGCTAAGGAAAAGCTTGGACCAGTTCTATAACCAAATGTAGTTGCTATCATTTTTCTTGTGTAAATTAGCCGTGTGTTAGAAAACTTTAGGAATCACATAGACCTACACTTTCCCCATCTAAAAGAAGGTAAATTTATATTGGCCTGTAGTGGGGGTGTGGACAGTGTTGTCCTGGCACATTTATGTAACTCCTATCGGTTGGATTTCTCCATAGCGCATTGCAACTTTAAATTGCGCGGGGAGGAAAGTGATAAGGATGAAGAACTGGTCAGGGATTTGGCCGAGAATTTGGGCAAGGAAATTTTTGTGACCACTTTTGATACCCACGGGTATATGGCCCAACATAAAACCAACTTGCAAATTGCTGCACGGGAACTCCGCTATAATTGGTTTTCGCAAATAATGGCAATTCACAATATTAAAACCCTTGTCACAGCCCATCACGCCGATGACAGTTTGGAAACCTTTCTTATCAACTTGTCCAGGGGAACCGGAATCGAAGGGCTTACCGGAATACCATCGCATACCGACACCATCTCCAGACCCTTATTACAATTTTCCAGGAGCGAGATCAAAAGATATGCGGAAGTCAATGCCATTCGTTGGAGAGAGGATGCCAGTAATGAAAATACCAAATACTTAAGGAATAACATTAGGCATAATATTATTCCGAAGTTAAAGGAACTCAATCCCTATTTTTTAGAAAATTTTTTAAAGACCCAAGAATATCTTCGGCAGACCCTAGAAATATCCAATCAGCAAATAGTCCAATTAAGAAAGCAACTTTTTTCAAAAGAGGACGGAATAGAAAAGGTAAATGTAGACTCCCTGTTGGCACTTAATCCTACCAAAGCATATCTCTTTCATTTCCTTCGGGAGTACGGGTTTACACAATGGGACGACATTTACGGACTTCTAAGCGCCAACAGCGGAAAAGAAGTGCATTCAAACACCCATAGATTACTGAAGGACAGGGACTTTTTGTTGTTAAAACCCAAAGTACTTAAAAATACCGAGGTTTTTAATATTGATGACGGACAAGAGGCGGTATTAGAACCTATATCCTTAAAATTCAGCACGGTTAAAGCCATTGGGGAAACCTCTTCTAAGATAATTTATGTAGATAAAGAAACGTTAAAGTACCCATTAACAGTCCGTAAATGCCAAAAAGGAGATTATTTTTACCCCCTTGGAATGTCGGGCAGGAAAAAAATATCCAAATATTTCAAGGATGAGAAGATGGATGTTTTTGCCAAAGAAAACCAATGGTTGGTGTGTTCTGGCAATAATATTGTCTGGATAATAGGAAAACGTGCCGACGAACGTTATAAAATTACGGATAGGACTAAAGAAATTTTAAAGATTACATTAGAATAATGAAACATATACTGGGATTGATTTTAATGGTGTTCAGTTTTTTCTTGGGGTTTTCCCAGTCGGATAATGATCCGGCCATATGGACCTATGAAGCAGAAAAAATATCGGATACCGAGTACAAGCTTATCTTTAAGGCCGATATATATGAAGGCTGGCATATCTATTCCCAGTTTACGGATGAAAATGGTTCTTTGCCAAGTGAATTTACATTTGAAAAGGCAGGTGAGGACTATGAATTGGTAGGAACCACTACAGAAAGTGAAACCCTTACCGAATACTCCGATATTTTTGAGGTGGATGAAACTTTCTTCAAGGAAAAGGCTGTCTTTACCCAAAAAATAAAATTATTGAATCCGGAGGTTAAACAGGTTACCGTTGATTTGTTCTATCAAATCTGCAAGGAGGTCTGCATCCCAAAGGATGAAATATTCCATATTTCCCTGACCGGAGAGGAAATAGTTGTTGCGGAACAGAATGTGGACCAGCGAAGCCTGGATATGAGTGCTGCCTTAATGCTGGACCTTAAGCACAAGGAATTGTTAGTTAACGGGGATATAAATGCCGTGAATGAAAAATCTGGTCTTTGGACCATTTTCGTTTTAGGCTTTTTGGGCGGCTTAATTGCGCTTCTAACTCCCTGTGTATTTCCTATGATACCATTAACAGTATCCTTTTTCACCAAACAAGGGGCCAACAGATCCAAAGGAATTGCAAATGCCTTGCTGTACGGTTTTTTTATAGTACTTATTTACTTTTTATTGAGTTTGCCCTTTCATTTGTTCGATTCTGTAGATTCACAAATATTGAATACCATTGCCACCAATGTATGGCTAAACCTATTCTTCTTTCTCATTTTTATATTTTTCGCCTTCTCCTTTTTCGGATATTATGAATTGACGCTCCCTAGTTCATGGGCCAATAAAATGGACTCGGCCTCCTCCAAGGTGGGAGGAGCTTTTGGAATCTTTTTTATGGCAGTTACCTTGGCCATTGTATCCTTTTCCTGTACAGGTCCTATTTTAGGAGGATTGTTGGGCAGTACTGCTTTGGCGGAAGGAGACGTGGCTACCAACCTGTCCATGGGGATGGTCGGTTTTGGAGTGGCCCTGGCCTTGCCCTTTGGCCTTTTTGCATTGTTCCCTACATGGCTTAATTCGCTGCCTAAATCTGGAGGATGGATGACTACGGTAAAGGTTACCCTTGGTTTCTTGGAATTGGTATTGGCATTTAAATTTCTGTCCAATGCGGATTTAGTAGGGAACTGGGGAATTTTTAAACGGGAAATATTCTTGGGGATTTGGATATTATTATTTGTATTGCTTTCCCTTTACTTATTCGGAATATTTAGATTTCCGCACGACGGACCAAAACAACGATTGTCGACTGGCAGGAAGCTTACCGCCGTCCTAAGCACAGCTTTTGCCGTCTACCTAATATTGGGGCTATCCAAAATAACCGATTTGAAACTGTTGAGCGGTTTTCCACCCCCCCAGTTTTATAGCATTTTCGAAACAGAAAGCGATTGCCCTTTAGGAATAGATTGTTTCAAGGATTTTGACAAAGGCCTTGCCCATGCCAAAAAGGTAAACAAACCGGTACTGTTGGATTTTACAGGATGGGCCTGTGTAAATTGTAGAAAAATGGAGGAAACGGTCTGGAGCGAGCCGGATATCTATCCTATCCTTAAGGATGAATATGTTTTAATATCGCTCTACATAGATGATAGAAAGGAATTGCCTGCCGAAGAACAATTCGATTTTAAATACGAATCCGGACGCGTAAAAAAAATCAATACCGTGGGTGAAAAATGGGGTACTTTCCAGACTTTGAACTTTAATGCCGCCTCTCAACCATATTATGTAATCATGTCCCCTGATCTGGAAATTTTGAACACAGCTGTGCAATATACAGATCGGGACACCTATAAGGAATGGTTAAAAAAAGGGGTGAGCAATTTTAAGGAATTAGGACAGCTTAAATAGGACCCACACAAAAGTGTTCCTGGTTATTTAACCATTAAACCATGTCCCTGACAAGGTAAATAATCGTGAAATGGGCATAAAATCCTATAGATACAATTAAAACTAAATCAACCTTCATGAGAAAGATTATATTTATTTTATCGGCTATAATACTGGTATCGTGTGGAAGAATAGGGATTCAACCTTCGACAAATAAAACCAACACCGGAGTTGTTGACACGTATAACCCCACTAATTTTTACAACAAAAAGGAAGTCACCATTCCTATGCGTGATGGGGTAAAATTACATACCACAATCTACTCCCCCAAGGATACTTCCAAGAAGTATCCCATTCTCATGTCCAGAACGCCTTATAGCTCCAGACCCTATGGCTCTAACGAATATAAAGCCTTGATATCTCCCAATAGAAAAATGATGAAGGAGGGGAATATTGTAGTTTACCAAGATGTTAGGGGCAGGTGGAACAGTGAAGGGGTCTATGACAATATGAGGGCTTATATTCCCAATAAAAAGGATGGGGAAGTAGATGAGGCCTCGGACACTTATGACACTATAGAATGGCTGATAAACAATGTGGAAAACCACAATGGCAATGTAGGCATTTGGGGAATTTCCTATCCTGGTTTTTATGCCACTTATTCTTTATTGGATGCCCATCCAGCACTAAAGGCGGTTTCGCCCCAAGCCCCGATCGGGGATTTCTTTTTCGACGATTTTCATCATAATGGTGCTTATTTACTGAGCTATTGGAGGGCTACGGCGGTATTTGGATATATAAAAGACCAACCTACCACCGAAGAATGGTATTCTTTTCCCGAACTGGGCACAGAAGACCAATACCAGTTCTTTTTGGATGCCGGTCCATTGTCCAACTTGGACAAGTATTACAAAGAGGACAATGTTTTTTGGCAGCAACTAAAAGAACATCCGAACTATGATGATTTTTGGCAAAAGCGTGGAATCATACAACATTTGGAAAATATTAAACCGGCAGTGATGACCGTTGGAGGCTGGTTTGATGCGGAAGATCTTTACGGTCCATTAAACACCTATGAACATATAGAAAAAAACAGTTCCAATTATAACACCATCGTAATGGGGCCATGGAGCCACGGCGATTGGTCCAAGGAAACAAAACGCCAAGCCATTGGCAATGTCTATTTTGGGGATGATATCTCAAAATTCTATCAGGAAAATATTGAAACCAGGTTTTTTAATCACTTTTTAAAAGGGGAGGGGGCGACCACTAATTTGCCCGAGGCCTATGTTTTTGATACGGGTACCAAGGAATGGAAAACTTTTGATACCTGGCCTCCCAAGAACACCTCCAAGGAAACGTACTCCTTACAGCGCAATGAACGTTTGGGACAGATTGCAACTAGGGAATACTCCTTTCAGGAATTTATAAGCGACCCAAAAAAACCTGTCCCTTATTCCGAAGACATAAAAATGGTGTTTACCCCTCGTAAGTTCATGACCGATGATCAGCGTTTTGCCGCCCGTAGACCCGATGTTTTAATATTTGAAACCGAACCCTTGGAAACGCCACTTACCCTTGCCGGTGATATCATGGCGAAACTTAACGTTTCCACCACTGGTACGGATGCAGATTGGATTGTAAAAGTTATTGATGTATATCCCGCAGACCATAAGGATTACGAGGAGACCCAGGCCTATTTAAAAATGGGCAACTATCATCAAATGGTTCGTAGTGAGGTAATGCGAGGCAGATTTAGAAACGATTTTTCAAAACCCGAACCTTTTGTTCCTGAAGAGGTAACTCAGGTTAACATTCAACTTCAGGATGTTTTCCATACTTTTAAGAAAGGCCATAAAATACAGGTGCAGGTCCAAAGTACTATGTTTCCCTATATAGATATTAATCCTCAAACCTTTGTAGAAAATATATTTCAAGCCAAACCTGAAGACTTTCAAAAACAAACACATCGTGTCTACAACACTTCTTTAATAGAGTTTACCACCCTAAAACCTTGACATTATTTTCACTTTAAGAAATAAAAGTACTCCCAGGAGTACTTTTTTTATATCCTGAATTGCCATACCTTTAATCTAAAACCTATAAGTGTGAAAGTATTAAAAAAGCTGCTCTGGATAATTTTGGGCATTATCGCAATATTGGCCTTGAGTAGTGCCATTTATGTTTATACCCATACCCCGGAGTATGCCGGCAACATTGAAACGGATAAATTAAATAATAAGGTGGAGGTTTATTTTGACACCTATGGTATACCTCATATTTATTCAAATTCTGAAGAAGATGCCCTAAGAGTACTGGGTTATGTCCATGCCCAGGACAGGCTGTGGCAAATGGAGTTGCTTCGCAGGATTGCAAAAGGCGGACTTTCGGAAGTTTTTGGTGAGGATATGCTTAAAACGGACAAATTCTTTCTGTCCTTGGGTATAGATGATGCCTCCCAACAAACCGTGGAAAAAATTTCAAAAAACAGCCCCATGGTCAAACTTTCCCAGGCATATTTGGATGGGATCAATAAGTTTATAGCAGAAGGGCCAACCCCAATTGAATTCCATCTTACCAGCTTGGAAAAAACTCCGTTTACCCTTAAGGACATCTATAATACCGTGGGATATATGGCCTTCAGCTTTGCCATGGCCCATAAAACCGATCCCTTGCTGACGAACATTAAGAACAAACTAGGGCCAGCCTATTTAAGTGATTTGGAAATAGGCGCCGACCCCAAAAAAACATTGATCAAAAATTACAAGCCCAGCATTCGAGATTCCATTAAAAATGAAATTGCCAGCTTGGTTTCAGAGGTATTGAAAGATTTTCCGGTCCCTCAATTTGAAGGGAGCAATAGTTGGGTAATAGCTCCAAATAAGACCAAAAACGGTAAGGTTATTTTGGCCAACGACCCCCATATTGGTTTTGCCCAACCCTCCGTTTGGTATGAGGCCCATGTAAATGCCCCTACCTACGAAAAGTATGGTTATCATTTGGCCGGGGTACCATTTCCTTTATTGGGGCATGACCGAAAATTGGCCTACGGACTCACCATGTTCGGGAATGATGATATTGATTTTTACTATGAAGAGGAAAAACCAAATGACCCCAGCTTCTACAAAACCTCTACGGGGTGGGAAAAATATGAGTTGGTAACCAAGACCATAAAAGTAAAAGGGGAGGACGACCTTAGTTTTACCTTTAAGAAAACCCATCATGGTCCCATTCTCAACGGAATTGCCGATCAGGTAATGGACCAGCGGCCAATAGCCATGTCCTGGATCTATACCAAATTGGAAAACAAGGTCATGGATGCCCTTTATGGCATGTCTCATGCCCAAAATTTAACGGAATTCAAAGAAGCCCTGCCACATATTCATGCCCCAGGCTTAAATATTATGTACGGGGATGCTGTGGGCAATGTAGGGTGGTTTGCAACAGCCAACCTTTATCAAATGCCAGATAGTACCAATACCAAATTTATTTTAGAAGGAAGTACGGGAAAGGAGGAACCCATTCGTTATTTGGATTTTACCGAAAACCCCATGGCCATTAATCCGCCTTGGAACTATGTGTATTCTGCCAACAATCAGCCCGATTCCATCAATGGAAGGTTTTATCCAGGTTATTACCTGCCCGAGAATAGGGCGAAAAGGATTGTAGCACTTTTAGAACCGAAAAATGATTGGGATAGGGATACGGTACAGGAAATGATAGTGGATGCTACTTCCAGTGTAAATGCCAAAGTGGTCACCAATTTGGCCAAAAGTATTGAAGTAAAGGGTATGACAGAGGCACAGATTAGCGTCTTGGATAGAATGAATGTTTGGGACGGGAACAATCAACTACAACAAATAGAACCTACCGTTTATCACCGTTGGATCTACTTCTTACTAAAAAATACGTTCGAGGACGAATTGGGACCCCAGATGTTTCAACAATTGTTGGACACCCATTTCCACAAACGGCTAATAGCCCCAATGGCCGCAAAAGATAATTCGGTTTGGTGGGATGATGTAACCACCACGGACAGTGTAGAAACAAAAAATGAAAGGGTGAACCTCGCTTTCAGACAAGCATTTCGGTCACTGGAAGAAGATTTTGGCACAGACCCTAACCAATGGACCTGGAATAAGGTACATACTCTGGAACACGGGCATCCCATAGGACAGATCAAGGCACTAAGATCATTTTTTAATGTGGGGCCCTTCCCTGTTTCAGGAACTAGGGAAGTAATCAACAATATGTATTTCAAATATGACGACACCGGTTTATACCCGGCAACTTCCGGCCCCTCTACAAGAAGGGTAATCGATTTTTCCGACATTGAAAATAGCACCAGTATACTACCAACAGGACAGTCCGGGAATCCTTTCAGTGAACATTATGAAGATCAGGCCGAAATGTACAATCAGGGCAAATTTCGAAAAATGATGATGAACAAAGAGGAGATTATCAAAACCCATGAATCCATATTGATCTTTGAGCCTAAAAAGTAATGTATCAACGGCAGTGGCCAAATTACTGTAGAAGATTAAGCCATAATATAAAC
This sequence comes from Arenibacter sp. S6351L, assembly GCF_023016025.1. NCBI lineage: Bacteria > Pseudomonadati > Bacteroidota > Flavobacteriia > Flavobacteriales > Flavobacteriaceae > Arenibacter > Arenibacter sp. S6351L. Next base: position 56,638 of record NZ_JALKBB010000020.1, read on the forward strand.
CTGGACATATAGTATTAATTCCAACATTCCTTTCAAATTAGCTGCCAATACCCTATAAATTAGCTTATTATCAACACCCGAAAATTTATTTTATTTGTTTACATTTAGACAAATAACAAGTAAATGCTTACAAAAGTTTATGGTAGTGCGGTTTTTGGGGTTGAAGCTACGACCATCACCGTTGAAGTAAATATCGACAAAGGCATCGGCTACCATTTAGTAGGTCTGCCAGACAATGCTATAAAGGAGAGCAATTACCGTATAGCGGCAGCATTACAGAACAATGGCTACAAAATACCCGGAAAAAAAATCACCATAAATATGGCACCTGCCGATCTTCGCAAAGAAGGTTCGGCCTACGACCTTACCCTGGCTTTGGGTATTCTGGCCGCCTCCAATCAGATTAAATCGGAATCCATAGAAAAGTACATTATCATGGGCGAGCTTTCACTGGACGGGAGTTTGCAGCCCATAAAGGGAGCCTTGCCCATAGCCATTAAGGCCAAGGAGGAGGGATTTAAAGGGTTTATTTTACCCAATGAAAATGCAAGGGAAGCCGCTATAGTAGACGATTTGGAAGTGTACGGCATAGACAATATTAAAGAAGTGATGGACTTCTTTGATAAGGGTACCCCTTTACATCAAACCATAATAGACACTAAAGAAGAATTTTATAAAAGCCTGGATTTCCCTGAATTCGATTTTTCGGATGTGAAAGGACAGGAGAGTATAAAACGCTGTATGGAAATCGCCGCTGCCGGCGGACATAACATTATCCTTATAGGTCCCCCGGGTGCGGGGAAGACCATGTTGGCCAAACGCCTGCCTTCCATTTTACCGCCCATGACCTTGCACGAAGCTTTGGAGACCACCAAAATTCATTCTGTTGTGGGGAAGATCAAGAATATGGGCCTTATGAACCAAAGACCATTTCGTAGCCCACATCACACTATTTCGGACGTCGCCCTTGTCGGTGGCGGAGCATATCCCCAACCTGGGGAAATATCCCTATCCCATAACGGAGTCCTATTTTTGGATGAACTGCCCGAGTTTAAAAGGGGCGTACTGGAAGTAATGCGCCAGCCCTTGGAAGACCGGGAAGTGACCATCTCCAGAGCACGATTTACCGTAACCTATCCTAGTAGTTTTATGTTGGTGGCCAGTATGAATCCAAGTCCGGGCGGCTATTTTAATGATCCCGATGCCCCTGTGACCTCTTCTCCTGCTGAGATGCAACGTTATTTGAGCAAGATTTCAGGGCCTTTGCTGGACCGAATCGATATTCACATAGAAGTAACGCCTGTACCATTTGAAAAGCTGTCAGAGGAACGCAAAGGGGAGGGCAGTGTTGAAATACGGAAGCGGGTTACTGCCGCCAGGGAAATTCAGACCCAACGCTTTGCGGATATGGAGAACGTGCACTATAATGCCCAGATGAATACCAAACAAATACGGAAATATTGCAAAATGGACGACCCTTCCAAGGAGCTATTAAAAAATGCCATGGAGCGATTAAACCTATCGGCCAGGGCCTATGACAGAATTCTGAAAGTAGCAAGAACTATCGCCGATCTGGAAAATGCCACGGATGTAAGTGGAAATCACATTGGCGAAGCCATCCAGTACCGCAGCCTAGACCGTGAGGGATGGTTGGGGTAAGCCAGACATATTTTTAACTAATTACACCATAACAGATAACCACTATTCGCATTATGAAAATTCATTCTAAAATTCTAATCACAGCTTTCTTATTAGTAGGATTCACGGCATTAAGTCAAACAAAATCAATAGCACTTGCCAAAATTAATACAGAAGGTTTTCAGAAATCCCGAGTTATGAGCCTAATCGGCGACCTTTCAGATGTTTACGGCCCTCGGCTAACAGGAACAAATCAATATTATACAGCAGCAGAATGGGCAAAGAAGACCATGGAAAATTGGGGAGCAGACAAGGTTTATTTCGAAAATTATTGTAATGATTGTATGGGTTGGGAAGTAAAATCCTTTAATGTAGAAATGACAGCACCTGCCTATATGAAAATACAGGCCTATCCCTATGCCTGGACAGAAAGCTCCAATGGTGTCCAAATAGGCGATTTAATTTGGATAGAAAGTCATACCGATTTAGAAAATGTAAAAAACCAATGGAGCGGAAAATTAAAAGGAAAGACCATACTCATAGGTTCTGCTCCAGAACAAAATATGTTATTCGATGCACTTTCAACAAGATTTACTGAAGACCAAATTGAAGAAGCTGAAAAATCAATTGTCCCTGCCCCGAGTAACCCTTTAGGGCCAACTGCCGGTGATTTGAATTTAATTGAAGATTTAGAAGTAATATTCAACAGTTTCATGAGAAAGGACGATGCTTTTTTTGCTTTTTTAAAAGCAGAAGGAGCCTTAAGTATTTTAAGAACTACGCCTTTTTATCCAGGTATTGTTCATCCAAGTGGTACTTATAATTATAAAGAAGGTCATGTAAAATCGGTTCCATATTTCGCTATTTCACCTGAAAGTTTCGGAAAATTAAAACGCTTAATAGATAGGGAAATCAATCCGAAAATTAAATTCCATTTAGATTCCGAGCTTTATTTAAAATCTGAAAATAATGTAAACATTATAGCGGAGATTAGCGGTTCAGATCCAAAATTGAAAGACGAAGTGGTTATGATAGGGGCACATTTTGATTCTTGGCACCCAGCATCTGGAGCAACGGATAATGGAGCCGGGTCGGCAGTCATGATGGAAGTGATGCGAATAATAAAAGCAACCGGATTAAAACCAAAACGAACTATTAGATTAGCACTTTGGGGAGGTGAGGAGCAAGGATATTTAGGATCTATGGCCTACGCACAAAATCACTTTGGAAAAGTAAAGGAAAAGAATAGAAAAAAAGAGGTTGAAAAAATTTCGGCCTATATAAATATGGATAATGGTGCCGGACAAATGCGAGGTATCTATTTACAGGGTAACGAAGCGGTAAAACCCATTTTTGAAGAAATGTTGGCTCCTTATGAGTATTTGGATGTGAACAATCTAACCATTCAAAACACCAATTTTACCGATCATGATGTTTTTGATTATTACAAGATTCCTGGATTTCAGATAATTCAGGACAAGCTAAACTATAGTACAGTAACACATCACACCAATTTAGATGCTTTGGAATATGTACCGGAACGCGATATGATGATCAATGCCACCGTTATTGCAGCGCTGGTTTATCAAATTGCGGAACTGGATTCCCGTTTGCCTAGAGAAGATTAAAAGTTTCTTATTTTTTGTAAAGCAAAGTCGGGAGACTTTGCGTAGAGAGGCATTTTTGGTACCCGAGCCTGCCCCGCCGTCAGGCAGGCGCAACGCTAGCACCAGCAGGGTACTAATTTTTCCCCTCTTGGGTGAGCCTGTCCCGCCTTTTTGGCGGGAGGCTAGGGGTGGGTTTAATATGCAAAATCATTCTTTTAATCTCTTCCAATACCCAGTTCAAATTGTTCTGCACATCGAGCCTTTTCTTGGTCAATCCGACAGTAAAAAAGCAGGTTAGCATTAGTGGGGAGGTCGAAGTGTTTTTTATTGTATGCAGGTACCTACCTATCCGTAGGTTAATAACCTCGCGCCGAGCGAGAGACCAGATTTTTTTATATCTTAAGTATAATATATGCTATTGTTCTATCCTTTTTAATTCCTGCCATTTTAACTCGTTCATGTTATCATCAAAATTGGGATCATAACCTTGAAGTTGGGTGCCAATATATTCGCCATTATTGTTCATCCAATACTGATTGGCACCTTCGTCTACCTTATAGGTCTTACCAGTAGAAACATCCGCAACATTGATACGTTCGTACATAGCATCAATAAACTGCTCCTGATTTTTGTCACTTGCGGCATTACTGGCTTTCCAACCACTCATTATGGCATCATTGATGGCATTACTTTTATTCACAAATTGCCGCTGACTTTCTTCAAAAGACCGTTGATTTTGGGCCATTCTCGCGTTAAATGCCGCCCAATTTGCCCCCACCCGTTGCGCTTCCTCCTTATTGTAAGCCATGATGGGCTCCAAGTTATAGCGGGTATTGGCCAGACTAAATATATATTGCTTTTTTGCTGTTTCAAAATAGGAAGGCTCCGCCTCCAATCCCGCTGCTATATAGAACCAATTTTGCATGGATTGGGAAGTGCTTACGTTTAAATGTACTATGGTAAAATAGGAATTACCATTCTGCAATTTCCAATCAATACCATAAACTGCGACGTCCGAACGGCTGGGCATGGCCTTAAATAATTGATCCCAGTACCATTTATCCATTTTGGTTATTTCAGGGATTTCATAATACTTTACATATTGCAATCCATTACTATTTCCCCAAGGTATAAAGTCCTGCTGCACCAATTGCTCAATTCCTGGCATCTGTCGCATTCGTTGTCCACTTTGAGAGTAGGCATATTGCAGATTTGGGTCAAAATTTGCCATAAAATTTTGAAGCGGAAAATACGTTATTTTTAAACCACGGGGTCCTGTAATGCCATCCGCTCCTAAATTCCACGAAGTTGGCATGGGGAGTATTGAAGAAACCATTCCATTTCCGTCAATATTCTTTTTCATTTCCAATTTTTCCCAATATCCGTTGGACTTAACTTCTTTGTTTTTTACTACCGGCCTACTTTCAGAATTATCCGAATTATCAGTATTGTCAGTAGTATTGGAATTATAAGACTCGGTAGTACTCTCAATGTCTTTGGCCTCATTGTGCTTACAACCCAAAAAACTTAATGCTAATAGCCACAGTAACAAACAGTTGGTTTTCATAATAAGAAACTTTTATAGGTCCGTTAATTAAAAATAATCAATTTTACTTATATATTTAGGGGGTGTTAAAAACTTTGTCCCGCTTGCGGCAAAGGGGAGCTTTTCAAATCCTGACTATTTCTTTACGGCCTTAATGGAACAATTTCAAAATGCTTTAAAATAGAAATAGGATCATGATGGTTGTGCCTATATTTATTTAAGTGTATAAACCCATAAAATGCGGTGGTATGAAGTTAATTTTAAATAGCATTTTATTTTCAATGCTGATTCTTTCGTGTTCCTCTCCCAAGAAATCCGACCCAATAATTGCTGTAAATCAACCTGCCGAGTTCGAATCCCAAGAGGCGATTTGGCTAATTTGGCCATCAACCGATCATAAGGAAGGGGAGTCCGTTGAACAAGTAACGCTTGCCATTGTTGAAGCCTTAATGGGAAATATAGGTATAGTAATAACTTGCAAGGACAAAGAACTTTTAACGCAAGCCGAGGAATCCCTAAAAAAGTATTTTGGGGAATTGCCAAAACTTAAACTTCTGCAACTCCCCTCCGTGGAGATCTGGGCACGGGACATGGGACCCATATTTGTTGAAACCAATCAAAACACTTGGGCCATTGCCGACTTCAACTTTAATGCTTGGGGCTATTCCGACACTTTGGACATAGATACAAAAACCGAGGAATTGTATGATGAAAGGGTTGCCAAACATTTTCAGCTACCCGTAATTTCAAGTAGAATGATCAGTGAAGGGGGAAATAGGGAAGTGAATGGCAAAGGTACCCTAATTACCACGGAAGCAGTAGAAATGGACAGAAATCCAGACATGACCAAAGCGGATATGGAGAAGGAATACAAAAGGCTCTTGGGGGTTAAAAAGATTATCTGGTTAAAACAGGGTTTGGTGGAAGACGATCATACTTTCCGTGGCCCCATAACCACCGTAGACGGTGACAAAGCCTATACGGTAGTTACTACCAATGGTCATGTTGACGAATTTGCCCGCTTTGTAAATGATTCCACGATCCTTTTCGCTAAGATGGATAGTGTAGATCTCGAAGATCCAATTGCCTTTGAAAACCACAAACGCATGGAGGAAAATTACCGAATATTGTCTGAAGCAACAGACCAGAATGGCAAGCCATTTACTATTATCAGAATGCCACTACCCGGAACAATTTTTTCAAGTATGAATCCAGGGGATTATGTTTACGAGTACATTAAAACACTGGACTATACCAACGGAAGTACCTTTCCGAATGGAGAGCCCATAAAAGTCATGGCGGCACTCAGCTACCTTAATTTCATTATAACCAATAAGGTGGTCATTGGACAGCGTTGTTGGAGGGAAGGCATGTCTAACGAGTTGAAACTAAAGGATGACGAGGCTGTTCAAATTTTGCAATCCGTTTTTCCAGATCGAAAAATAGTCATGATCGATGCCCTTGCGGTCAATTTAGGAGGTGGTGGCATCCATTGCATCAGTATGCACCAGCCGTTATTTTCTTCCAATTAGAGGTGTAATTACAGGGGACTTCCCTGTAAATACTACACTATTATTTCCTTGACTAGTCCGTTGGCTTATATGGCACATCTGCCCACTATTAGGCAAGCTCGTGCCCAAAGTTACTTATATCAAAAAAAGAAGAATTGTTATCAAAAAACACCTCTAACATACTGTAAATCAGCAATTAATTACTTACCTTTTACTACAATTTAAACCATTGACTATATGAAAACAACTACCTCTTTATTCATTTTAATTTGCTTTTTAATCTTAGGATGTGCCGAGAAAGAAAGAGAAACAACAGAAGTCACAGTCCCAGATCTGGTAGACCGTGAACTATTTTTTGGGAACCCTGACAAAATACAGGTAAGGATTAGCCCTGACGGTAAATATTTTAGTTATAGAGCCCCGGTCAACAACGTCATGAATATATGGGTGGCCCCTATAGAAAATCCGGAGAACGCCCAGCCAATTACCAACGATACCTTGCGCGGTATACAGGCCTATCAATGGAGTTACAAGTCAGGAAATATACTATACGCGCAAGATAAGGGTGGTGATGAAAACTGGCATGTTCACTTACTGGACGTGGAAAGCAAAACGGATACTGACCTTACCCCACAGGAGGAGATTATAGGAACTGACGGGAAACCGATTATAGACCCCAATACAGGGCAGATCGTGCGGCCAAGAGCAGATATTCTGAGCGTATCCAGGGAGAATCCAGATGAGATACTCATCCAGATAAATAATTCGGACCCTTCCAATATGGATGTCTACAAAGTAGATTTGAATACCCACAAAATGAAGCTAGTATTGAAAGATGAATCTTTTTTACAGATTTTGCCCGATAACCTATACAATATCCGTCTGGCCACAAGAACTAATCCAGCTGGGGGCCAAATTGTTTACAAATACAATAATGGTAAGTGGGAGGAATATTTTAGGGTTCCACAAGAGGATATGCTTTCGTTTGGCTTCTTTGGATTTGACAAAAACAACCAGAACGCTTATATGATAGACAGCAGGGACAGGGACAAAGCTGCCCTGTACACCTTAAATCTGGAAACCGATGAAAAGAAAGTAATAGCTGAAAACGAAAAATCTGACATTGCCGATATTTTGGTGCATCCTACCACCTATGAAGTTGAGGCCTATGCCACCAATTATCTACGCAAGGAATGGGTTCCATTGACCGAAGAAGCAAAGGGGAACCTGGATTATCTTAGTACACATAAAGAGGGAGAATTAACTGTACATTTTAGATCTACGGATAATAACACTTGGATTTTATCCTATGATTCGCCACAGGAATATTTAAAATATTATAAGTATGACCTAAAGGCGAAAAAAGCCGAATTCCTAGTTGCATCCAAACCTGAATTTGATGATGTGCCATTGGCGAATATGTACCCCGTTGAGATTGAGAGCAGGGATGGTTATAAATTGGTTTCCTACCTTACCATACCCCAAGAATTGGATGTTAATGGTAGAACCTCCAAACCAGCTCCAACCGTATTATTGGTCCACGGCGGACCTTGGGGTAGAGATAATTTTGGATTCAACGGTTTACACCAATGGTTGGCCAATAGGGGGTATGTAGTACTGAGCACCAATTTTAGGGGATCTATTGGCTTTGGGAAGAAATTTATCAATATTGCTGCCAAGGAATGGGCCGGTAAGATGCATGATGACCTAATAGATGCCGTGGACTGGATGGTGGAAGAAAAGATTGCCGACAAGGAAAATGTAGCCATTATGGGTGGAAGTTATGGTGGTTATGCCACCTTGGTAGGCCTTACCTATACTCCAGATGTCTTCGCTTGCGGTGTGGACATCGTTGGCCCATCCAATCTTACTACCCTTCTCAATACAATTCCACCATATTGGAAATCGTTCCGGGATGTCTTTGTTCAGCACATTGGAGATCCGGATACCGAGGAAGGCCTCGCTTTACTTGAAGAACGCTCACCCTTGAACCGCGTAGACAGTATCATAAAACCTTTGCTCATAGGACAGGGGGCGAATGACCCACGTGTTAAACAGGCTGAGGCCGATCAGATTGTAAAGGCTATGAACGAGAAACAAATTCCCGTAACCTACGTACTTTATCCTGATGAGGGACATGGCTTTGCAAGACCAGAAAATAATCTTTCGTTCTTTGCGGTTTCTGAAGCATTCCTTGCCCAGCACATTGGTGGTAGATACCAGGATATTGGCGACGATTTTGAGGGCAGTAGTATTCAAATAATTGACTCAGGCAACTTGAACAGTTTAAAGACTCCTGAAGGAAAACAATAGACTAAAAACATTAACTAAATTGTAACATTTTGTCCCAATGACCATGGACATTATGGGTGCAATTATATTGCCGTATCTGGTAACAAAGGCCTGGCTGCCTGCGAGACAAAAGTACGAGCGTGACGCCTGCCTGAGGGCGAGGCAGGCTTGTCCAGCAAGGGTTTTCAGGGGGTATTAATCGATAATATGATTTTTCAGTAAAATTATTTAATTAAAAATCATTATATTAATTACACTTAATAATAATTAAAATCTATTGTTATGGAAAAATTATTTTTGATTCCCTTCCCAGTTACAAAAGAAAATGTTGATGAAGTATTAAATGCACTTTTGGTAATTGACATTATAACTAAAACAGATTCTGACAGAAACTTAAATAAAGAATTAGTTGAATGGTTGAGGTTCAATAAAAAACTCTCGAACTCCAATTTTGACCCATCTAAAACGTTTAATGATTATATCTTAAAAACGAATGACAGAATTAAAACCTTTAATAATTAGTTGTATGGGGTTTTGGTCTAGATACACCCGTTAGCGCGAGCGTCAACAAGAGAAGGGCCGGCAGGGAAAGTGGTCAACCTAAATCAGGGACGTACAACTTTGAACTTTTGACTTTGAACATTCAACTAACAAATGTTTATTCCAAATGTAACTGGACCAGATCATTACCCGTATTCAGTTGATTATAAGGAGTAGTTTCTCCATATATTCCCTTCACTATGGCATATAGATCCGGGATTACGGTTTTGGCGATTCTACTGTTGTTGCTCAATAGCACACAGATACCCAGATCGGCTTCCGGATAAATAGCTATTTCATTTCTGTAGTTGTTGACACTTCCTCCATGATGCCATATAGTTTTTTCTTGGTCCGAGTCCTTCTCCATGAATTTATGTATTCTCCATCCATAACCATAATAAGATGTTTTATGTCCTGGCCAATGTTGGTAATACTTGCTTTCCCCTTTAATTTCTATAAAGGGGGAAAAAGTTTCTGCAAGAGCAGATTTGCTCATTAATTCCGGGTTATGCCCGAGTAAAAATCGCATCCATTTGGCCATATCAACAGAGCTGGCACTAATACCTCCCGCTGCAATGGCGTTGTAATAATTGTTTGAAAGGGGCAATGTTCTCCAGCCGTTTCTTCTTTTGGAGTGTGGCATGGCCACATTTTCCATGTGCGCCAAGGTTTCATAATCCATGGTGGTAGAACACATACCCAATGGATTAAAAAAAGTATTGGCCAACACCTCACTTATATCCTGTCCGGTTGCTTTATGTATCATTTCCCCACATAGCGCAAACATGGCATTCTGATAACTATACATTGATCCGGGCTCGCTGATCGGGGTAATTTCCTTAAAACGTTGGGCAATATCCTGTAGTGGCAGTCCGGCCTCCACGAGATTGGTATAACTATGATAAGGGGTGCCTGCAGTGTGTGATAAAATATTGGCTAAAGTGATTTTATTGGTATTGTCCTTGTCGCCAAATTTAAATTCCGGTATAAAGTCGCTTACCCTGTCCTCCCAATGTAATTTGCCTTCATCCTTTAATTCGGCAGCCAATACCCCTGCAAATCCTTTGGAAAGGGATCCTAGTCTAAAAATAGTCCCTCCATCTACACGCTCGTTGCGATTGATGTTTCGTTTGCCATAGCCATCCGAAATTATAATAGAATCATCCTTTACAATACTCACTCCTGCACCTACAATATCTCCTGCAGCGATAGCCTTATCAAAATAGGCATTGATGGCCACTTTCAATTCATCTTGATGCCTTTTATAAAGCATCTCCTCTTTGGCATTCAAGGCGTCCTTTAAATGTTCAATACTTGTAACAGCTACCTTGGGTCCTGGATCGGGGGGCGAATTAAAAGCGTTTAAAACAAGGGTTACTAGCGTAAGGATTAAAAGCGAAATCCCGATTAAGGTTTTGCTTCTCTTCATAAGGGGTGCGTTTTATTAATGTAATTTTTGATAAATATAGGATGATATACTTAAATAACGGATGAAATACACAGTTTCTTACTTATGTCCTTAATTTTTAACACTTAAATCTAACTGGTTGCCCGTCATATCTTAAAAAGCACTGTACTATTGTACTAACGCATAGGTTTACTGTCCATGTTCCAAGGTAAACCTAGCCGGCAGCCAGGTTCATTCGAGAGGTTTCGGACGTTTACACATTTAAATTGAGGTCTCCGCTGCGATAGACCAGACAACATTATCATAAACAACCCATTAACAATTAAAAATCCATCAAACTCACGTTAAATAAATTAATATATTGTAGGTGGTTTAAATAATTTCTAAACTTTAGTGCAACCTAATATCATTAGATCCGATATGACTAAAAAAATAGTTCTAATAACCTTACTTACATTTTCAGTAATATTTTGGTGCAATGGACAGAACAAGGACGAAAGGACACAATTTTTCCCAAAAGTTGAGCTGCCGGTAGAAAATGTTCCCAATAAAGAGAATTTATGGGTTTTTATTTTAGCGGGGCAATCCAATATGGCGGGTAGAGGGCTAGTGGAGCCTCAGGATACCGTTCCCAACAAAAGAGTATATACCCTAAACAAACAGGGCAATATCATCTTTGCCAAAGAGCCGTTACATTTTTATGAACCATCAATGGCAGGATTGGACAGCGGCCTTTCATTCGGCAAGTCCCTCATTAAGCATATCCCGGACAGTATTTCGGTTCTTTTAATTCCCACAGCGGTAGGGGGAAGCTCAATTTCACAGTGGTTAAACGATTCCATCCATAGGGAGGTTAAACTATTCACCAATTTCAAACAAAAAGCAGAATTGGGTATGCGTTTTGGGACGGTAAAAGGGATTCTTTGGCATCAGGGTGAAAGTGATGCCAAAACCAAGGAGGCTCCATTATACCAAATCAAATTATCGGAGTTGTTCTATCAATTCAGAAAAATTATTGGGAACCAAGAGACACCCGTTGTAATAGGACAACTGGGCAGTTATTCGACCAATCCATTGTGGTCAAAGATTAATGACCACATAAAATACTATGTATCCACTGATCCATATTCAGGGGTGATCAATACCCAGGACCTAAAGGACAAAGGGGATAAGGTGCACTTCAATTCCGAAGCGCAGCGGCTCATGGGCGAAAGATATGCCAATGAATTTATCAAACTACAACATTAGCCATATTTTGATATATGCGTTGATATGATTACCATATTATACGGGTAAACTATGTATAATTTAATTTACACTGCAATAGTTCTAATTACGCATAGCCTAACCGGGAACCAACATGGGTCACTTACCCATGGCTAGCCAACATTTTAATCGCTAATATGTGCAACCTAAATTAAGAGGTCAGCACATAAATGGCCCAAGCAAAGCAAAAGGCGCAAAAGAGATAAAATAAAAATTCGTTTAATGTAGTATTTTCCTTCATAAGATTGGGTTTATATATAAAACCCCAAAATCAAAGGAAAAGGATTTTCGTCTCCATGTATGGAACAAAATTTCGACAACTTGAACCTAATTCGGATGAAGGGTCAAAATCATCTATGAAAGTAAAATCCTACAAAACCATAAAACAAAGAAAGATAACGGTTTACCGATAAATTCTCAGTATAAAACCTTGCCAAACCTACAATTTTACCACACAATTCTGTGCGGCCGATTTGTAGATGGCCTCAACAACACGAATATCCCTCAGTCCTTCTTCCCCAGGGACAATTAAGTCGGTTTTATCCATAATAGCCATAGCGTCCTCATCCATTTGCTTGGCCTGCTGGCTAGGGATGGAAAATTTAATGATGGTCCCATCGGACATACTTCCGTTATTACCGTTATAGGAGGAGTGCGGTTCCATTTTTAACCAACCTTTTTCGTAGTTTACCTGAAGGTGGTTCATATTGATACCAAAACTGGTCTGGCAGGATGCTCTGGCTCCGCTGGGAAATTCCAATTGAAACATCATGGTTTCCTCCACTTCGTGATAAATTTCAGGTCGGGTTGTGGAGGCCTGCGCCAATACCGAAATGGGTTCTTCCCCAGTGGCCAATCGCGCACCTTGTAGCGCATACACGCCCATATCACCCATTGCTCCACCTCCTAATTTTTTATTTTGCTTCCAATGGTTGGTCCGGCCGTCAAAATATCCCGCTGCAGAAGTCACCATCCGTACTTTCCCAAATGGCCTTTCCTTGCCCACTTTCATATAGGCCTGAATATTAGGGTCGTGTTGACAGCGGTATCCAATAGCCAGTTTTACTTTATTGTCCTTGCAGGCCTTGATCATTGCCTCACAATCGGCAACAGAGGGTGCCATTGGCTTTTCGCACCACACATGCTTACCGGCCTTGGCCGCCCTTATGGTATACTCCGCATGCATGGAAGGCGGTAGAACCACATATACAACATCTATATCCGGGTTATTGGCAATGGTATCAAAATTATTGTAATTGTATACGTTCTTGTCCTTTATACCATATTTTTCTTTCCATACAGGAATCTTTTCGGGACTACCGGTGACAATGCCCCTTAATTCACAGTTGTTGGTCAATTGTAGGGCAGGGGCAAGAAGATCGGTGCTATAATACCCTAATCCAACAAGGGCTACCCCTAATTTTTTCTTTTGTGCCCTGGTGGAGGATAGTAATATTTGGGGTGTAAATGCGCTTGCTGCTGCAATTAATCCAGCCTTTTGAATAAAAATTCGCCTGTGTTTTTCCATGGTTTTAGTTTGAGAGTAAAAAATACTACAAAAATTTGATATTTCCATGAAAATATAGGAAGCCTTAAAAGCCGAAAAAGCGCTACGGGATTACAGCGATTGCACATTCCCTTTCTAAAGTATTTTAATTCCCAAATCATTGGACCGTATAAAACTACTTCCCATTGATTCTCCAATTAAGTAAAAAAAGGCCTATAGACTGAAAGGTGACAATACCTCTATTCCTTTTTCTGAAGACTCTGGACCAATAGGTCCTTTAAAACGTATGCGGCAACAAGAATAAATCCCGTAACAAGGGTAGGGGTAGCATATTCCCATTCCAATATTTTGGTCAGGCTACCAATGATTATGGCCAATATACCAATGATCATCATGGTGTTCCACATGAAATATGCAATATCACTTCTATTGTCGTCCTTGTCATCAATGAGGTATGTTGTGCCTTCCATGATGATCCAAATAATAAAGGCCAAGCTTCCTATTACTTGAAAAAAATCATTGTGGGATATATCCAGAATTTTGAAAATTCCATTTAGGGACCAAGAAGTAACCAATATTAATTTATTGTATTGCAGAAATCCCTTTTTTGTTTTTTTCCAAAATCGCCAGGCGTACAATACGCCAATAGAAATAAGGGAAATTAATATTATGGGATTTGCTACGGTTGTAAAATGTAGAATTTTACAAAGAAAGCCTACAATAAGTAGGGAAATGGCTATTCTTAAAGGTGTTCTCAAAATCTTCTTTTCTGTTTCCATAAAATTGTTTTTAAGATTCATGGCAATTCAGTTTTGGTTTTGCTGAATTGCTTTTGTCCTTACTTGAAAAGACATTTCCCTATGGCATCACTAGCTATAGTACCTTGATATTGGCCTTTAGTCCTTCCATAATTCCTAAAATATTATCTACGGTTTCCTTTAAATAATATTTAATAAGTACATGGGGGATACGAATGGTGGTAAATCCATTTCTAAAAGAATGCATAGCTTCTTCCAAATCGTTTATGGCTTGTTCATGGGTTATGGAATGGTATTCCGTGTCTATTTCTATATTAAGTTTTACCCTCGATATAGCAATATCCACTGATTTTTTTCCATCCCACCATTCCAGCATTGGATTTACACCTGCACTTTTTAAACCATAATACAATTGTATGGCTTCCTTGGGGGTTCTTTTAAGTTTGATCAGCTTTTCCATTCTGCCTTTGTGCTTCGCACATAGCTCTAATCCTAGGAGATCCATAGAACTTTTGTGGTCGAGATAATCAAGCTCTTTGTTACAATCTAAACATGTCATTCAAGTAGGTTAAAAATTTAATTTGGGATTATTATAACCGTAATATTTTTGGATTATTATATGAGGGTTATCCAAAAAGGCCATCTTTTAGACGAACTGCAACTTTTTAGATGAACGACCTACTTTTCAAACCACATGGCCTTTAAAAAATAAATATTCTTCCGCATTTTGGAATATCCCTATATATTTACATATTCACTATTTCAAACCTAAATAATGGACTGTAGAACAATGCTTAAAACAATAGTCACGACTTTTATCTTTTTTATCATTCTTTTAAGCTGTAGGGACCAACAAAATACAATGCCTAAAGCTGCTACGGCCTTGGCACTGCCGGAACTGACTTTTAACGAAGCCAATCGGCTGGTACGTCTGCCATTGGAATGCCTACAAACGGAATATCCCAACAAATTAAATCAGTCACTTCAGGATTCAACCCATTTGGGAGGTCCTAAACAATTGCACCCAGCATTTTATGGTTGTTACGACTGGCATTCCTCTGTTCACGGTCACTGGTCCATGGTTTCCCTGCTTAAACAGTTCCCTAGTTTAAATCAGGCTTCCACAATTCGGAATAAATTGGTGGAAAATATTTCCAAGGAAAATATATTGGAAGAGGTGGATTATTTTAACATGATAGGAAATAAGTCATATGAACGGACATATGGGTGGGCCTGGATCCTGAAATTGGCCGAAGAACTTCATACATGGCAGGACCCTTTGGCCCGTGACCTAGAGGTTAATTTACAGCCGTTGACAAATTATATAGTGGCTGCCTACATAGAATTTTTACCGAAATTAAATTACCCCATTAGGGTGGGTGAACATTCCAACACCGCCTTTGGACTTTCCTTGGCTTGGGATTATGCCGTTGTCCTTGAGGACGATGCCTTAAAAAACGCCATTACCTCCAGTGTTGCCCGGTTCTATGAAAACGATGCAGATTGTCCCCTGAACTGGGAACCTAGCGGATTCGATTTTCTATCGCCATGCCTGGAAGAAGCCAATCTGGTGAG
The DNA here is from genome assembly GCF_023016025.1 of Arenibacter sp. S6351L. Classification (NCBI taxonomy): domain Bacteria; kingdom Pseudomonadati; phylum Bacteroidota; class Flavobacteriia; order Flavobacteriales; family Flavobacteriaceae; genus Arenibacter; species Arenibacter sp. S6351L. The sequence continues at coordinate 72,286 of NZ_JALKBB010000020.1, forward strand.
AAAAATCTATAGTCAGGAAAAGTTTAAAAAATGGCTGGATAAATTCTTGCCCCAATTGGCAGATCCTCAATTTAGTCTGGAACCCGGTAAAGTGTCGGACAGAACAGATGGAAAATTGGTGCATTTGGATGGCCTCAATTTTAGTAGGGCCTGGTGTTTGTACGGTATTGCGGAAACACTTCCCCAATACTCCCATTTAAAACTAATAGCCACCGAGCATATTAATTACTCACTTCCCAGTATTGTAGACGATAATTACAGTGGTACCCATTGGTTGGGAAGTTTTGCATTATATGCCTTAAATACAGCTCAATAGAATGAAATTTAAAATGGGGCCAGGAGTTTTGGTAGCGGCAGCCTTTATAGGCCCTGGTACCGTTACCGTATGCACCATTGCCGGGGTACAATATGGATATTCACTTCTTTGGGCCCTGTTGCTATCCGTATTGGCCACCGTAGTATTACAGGAAATGGCAGCTAGATTGGGAATTGTTACCCAAAAGGGGTTGGCCCATGTTATAAAAGAAGAAATAGGTGTCCGCTGGTTAAAAATTTTGGTACTGGGTCTTATTCTATCGGCAATAGTTATTGGGAATGCAGCTTATGAAGGCGGTAATATTGGTGGTGCTTCCTTGGGCTTGGAGGCTATTTTTGGGCAGGAATATCTTAGTTTTTATCCTTGGGCAGTTGGAATATTTGCATTTATACTTTTGTTTTTTGGTAATTATCAGGTTTTGGAAAAGGTACTGGTTTCCTTGGTAGTGGTCATGAGCATATCCTTCCTATTGACGGCCATAATTACAAAACCGGATATTTCGGCCATAATAAAAGGTCTTTTTATCCCCAAAATTCCAAATGGAGGTATTTTGACCATTATTGCCTTGGTAGGCACCACGGTTGTACCCTATAATTTATTCTTACATACCTCATTGGTAAGCGAAAAATGGAAATCCAAAGAAAATTTAAAGGAGGCGCGTAGGGATACCATCGTGTCCATTGTTCTGGGAGGTATGGTATCTATGGCAATAGTGGTTACCGCAACTGCTATTCCTTCCAACGAAATAACCAATATTATGGATATGACCAAAGGATTGGAACCACTATATGGGGAAAGTGCCAAATATTTTATGGGAATGGGACTTTTTGCGGCCGGGGTAACCTCTGCCATTACCGCGCCCTTAGCTGCTGCCTTTGTAGCCAATAGCTGTTTTGGATGGAATACGACCATGGACAACCTACGTTTCAAGTTGGTCTGGATGATCATTTTATTGATAGGTGTCCTATTTATGTCCATAGGAATAAAACCTCTGGAGATTATCAAATTTGCCCAGGTAACCAACGGGATGCTATTACCAATTATCGCTATTTTTCTACTGTGGATCGTTAATCGCAAAACAGTAATGCTGGAATATCAAAATACCCAATTTCAAAATATATTGGGGATTATCATTATTATTTTGTCCATTATATTGGGGACAAAAAGCATATTAACCGTTTTTGGGCTATTTTAAGGACATGATCAATATTGATATTAATTGTGACATAGGGGAGGGTATAGGCAACGAAGCACAGCTATTGCCCTTAATCACCTCCTGTAATATTGCCTGTGGCGGCCATGCCGGGGATACTGCTACTATGATGAAGGTAGCCTTCTTGGCCAAAGAACACAAGGTGTTGATAGGGGCACATCCATCATATCCAGATAGGGAGAATTTTGGAAGGACCAGCATTAAAATGGCTAAAGAAGAATTGAAAAAAAGTATCCTTGCCCAGATCGATGATTTAAACACTGTCCTCAAATCTTTGGGTCTTGCGCTGAACCACATAAAACCCCATGGTGCCCTGTACAATGATGTGGCCAGGGACAGGGAATTGGCATTGGTATTTTTGGATAGTGTTGAAAAATATAAAAATGAGGTTTTTTTGTATGTTCCCTACGATTCAAAAATTGCTGAAGAAGCGCTGCGTTTGGGATTCCAAATAAAATATGAGGCGTTTGCCGATCGCAATTATAATGAAGACCTCTCCCTTGTGTCCAGAAAAGAACCTATGGCCCTAATACAGGATCCCAAAGCCGTTAAAGACCATTTACTCTATATGGTTACAAAAGGTGCGGTTTTGACCCTTTCCGGGAAGGCGGTAAAAATCAAGGCGGACACCTACTGTATTCACGGGGATTCTCCTTCAACATTTCAAATATTAATGTATCTTTCCAAACATTTACCAAAGAACCAAATCTTAATAAAAAAGTGAGTAGTTTCAAAATATCTGTAAGACAATTTGGTGTCCATGCCATATTGGTGGAGTGGCCCAATAGGGTGGAAGAGTCCATATTGGACGAGATTCTTCAATTCATTCAATACTTGAAAAAAAATCACCTAGATGAAAAAGAGTGGGAGTTTGTTCCTGCTTATAATTCACTTACTTTGATATGCAAGAACACCGTCCTCGATTTCGATTATTTTAAACCGAAAATAAAGGAATGGTATGCCATAAAAGGAAAGATAGAACCTGCTACCAGATACCTCTGGCGATTACCGGTAAGTTATGATTTGGAATTCGGGTTGGATCTCGAGGAGATTTCCGGACAATTGGGCCTGTCGGTAGAACGTATAATTGAATTGCACTCCCAAAGTATTTATACGGTCTATGGAATTGGTTTTTTACCTGGGTTTATGTATTTAGGAGGCGTGCCGGAGGCTTTGGAGGTTCCACGTAAATCTACCCCCAGGCCTAAGGTCCTTAAAGGCTCTGTTGGTCTAGCGGGGAAACAAACGGGAATTTACCCCCAGGATTCACCTGGAGGATGGAATATAATTGGAAAATGTCCGGTTCCCATGTTCGATGTAAAAAAGGAAAACCCATGTTTTGTTAAAGTGGGGGATAAAATACAATTTTACCCTATTTCAATGGCAGAATACCAATTGCACAAAATTGAAGGTGAAGTAGGGATTTATAACTTAGAAAAAAAAGTGCTGGATGCTTAACATTATAAAATCGGGCTTTTTCACTACAGTGCAGGATACCGGTAGATTTGGGTACAGGGATAAAGGTGTTCCAGTTTCAGGAGTAATGGACTCATTCTCTGTCTCGAAGATAAATACTTTGTTGGAAAACGATGAAAACTGCGCTGTCCTGGAAATAACCATGACGGGACCAACATTGGAATTTGAACAGGATACCTATATTGTTTTGGGAGGAGCGGAAATGTCGGTTACCCTGAACGATATAAACATAGAGAATTACAAAGTCTATAAAGTTAATGGCGGTGATATATTATCCTACGGCAAATTATTAAAAGGATTTAGGGCGTATTTGGGAATTAAGGACGGATTCAACACCGCATCGGTATTGGGAAGTAGATCCTTTTTTAAGCCAATTACCGAGAGGGATTCCATTAAGAAAATGTCCAGTCTTCCGTATAACAAGTGTAAACAGTTCAATCCCAAAATTTCAAAACTTAAAGTAGACTCCGTTTTGGACAAAATCAAATTGGAAGTTTTTAAGGGTCCTGAATATAAACTATTGACAGATAATCAATTGTCACAATTATTCTACCGGGAATTTTCGGTGGCAAACGAGAATAACCGAATGGCATATCAGCTTAATGAAGTAATTGAGGGCAATAAGTTATCTATGTTAACCTCTGCAACCCTGCCAGGAACTATACAACTGACTCCTGCTGGAAAATTGATCATTTTAATGAAAGATGGTCAGACCACTGGAGGTTATCCCAGAATTCTACAGTTGTCGGACATGGCTATGTCCATTTTGGCGCAAAAAAGATCTGGAGATCATATTAGTTTTAAGCTAAAATAGGCGATGGAAATTTATTTCTTTGTCAATTAAATTTTAATGCCTAATTTTACGCTTATGATAATAAATAGAAGCATAATCAAATTGGTCATTATTGTCCCGTAATTGGGATGATACGGATTTCTATTTATTTAAAAAGCCTGTATCAAACATATTTGATACAGGCTTTTTTTTAGGTTTTGCCGAACTAAAATTTGGAATTATGTTCTTTTTTATGTCGCCATCAAAAGGTTTATCAAAGAATAAAAACCTACTGAATATGATATGGTTTATGTATTCAAGTATCTGATTATTAGGTATTTAAAATTAAATCGTTATTATTGAATTTAAATCAAATTTTTATGTTAAAAATCTAAGGGGTTTTAAACTTTTATCTTTGATAGTCGTAGTTTATATAGAATAGTATTAAAATACAAAGTATACAAATTAATGGAATTAAATAAATTTAGCAAAAACGTTACCCAAGACCCCACACAACCTGCCGCACAGGCTATGTTATACGCCATAGGACTTGAGGAAGAGGATCTAAAAAAACCTTTGATCGGAATAGGTAGTACGGGTTATGAGGGCAATCCTTGTAACATGCACTTAAATGATCTGGCACAAGAAGTAAAACTTGGGACCGAAAAAGGAGGCTTGGTCGGACTTGTGTTCAATACTATAGGTGTTAGTGATGGTATTTCAATGGGTACCTATGGTATGAGATACTCATTGCCTTCTAGGGATATTATTGCAGATTCTATGGAAACTGTGGTACAAGCTATGAACTATGACGGACTGGTAACTGTTGTTGGTTGCGACAAAAATATGCCCGGTGCCCTTATGGCCATGATCAGATTAAACAGACCATCTGTTTTGGTTTATGGTGGTACTATTGCCTCTGGTTGTTTCAAGGACAAGAAATTGGATATTGTCTCTGCCTTTGAGGCATGGGGCGAAAAGGTAGCCGGAACCATGAACGAGGAGGATTACAAAGGAGTAATTCAAAATGCATGTCCGGGAGCAGGTGCCTGTGGTGGTATGTACACCGCAAATACCATGGCCTCGGCCATTGAAGCTTTGGGCATGGCCCTACCTTACAATTCTTCCAACCCTGCTATTGGCAAGGAAAAGAAACAAGATGCCATTAGCGCTGGTTTTGCATTGAGACATCTATTGGAAAACGATATTAAGCCCAGCGACATCATTACAAAAAAATCTTTTGAAAATGCCGTTCGCTTGCTAACGCTCTTAGGAGGATCTACCAACGCTGTCCTACACTTTTTAGCCATAGCGAAAGCAGCAGATGTTGATTTTACTTTGGACGATTTTCAAAGAATTAGTGATACTACTCCATTTTTAGCGGATTTAAAACCAAGCGGTAAATATTTGATGGAGGATCTTCATCGTGCAGGTGGTACACCGGCAGTGATGAAGTTTATGTTGGAAAACGGGATGCTGCACGGAGATTGTTTAACAATAACTGGTAAAACTGTTGCCGAGAACCTTGCAGAGGTTCCAAGTTTAAAAGAAGGGCAGCAAATTATTATGCCTTTGAGCGCTCCGATCAAGGAATCCGGACACTTGAGAATTTTATACGGAAATCTTGCGGTAGATGGTGCCGTAGCCAAAATTACCGGAAAAGAAGGATTGCACTTTACCGGTCCTGCCAAAGTTTTTAATGATGAGTTTTTGGCCAATGCCGGTATAGGCAAAGGATTGGTGAAAAAAGGAGATGTTGTCGTTATTAGGTACGAAGGTCCAAAAGGTGGTCCAGGTATGCCGGAGATGCTGAAGCCTACCGCTGCCATTATGGGTGCCGGACTAGGAAAGGATGTGGCCTTGATTACCGATGGTCGCTTTTCTGGAGGTACACACGGTTTTGTTGTTGGTCACGTATGCCCCGAAGCTCAGGATGGTGGAACTATAGCCCTCTTGAAAGATGGGGATGTCATCACCATTGACGCAGAAAAAAATAGTATTTCTGTGGCCCTATCGGATGAAGAGATCAAAACGCGAAGGGCAAACTGGGTACAACCGCCCCTAAAGGTTAAAAAAGGAAGTTTGTACAAATATGCAAAAACGGTATCCTCGGCCTCCCAAGGTTGTGTAACCGACGAAATATAATATTAAAGGGTATAGAAAATAAAGCATCTGCCCAAGAAAAATTAAAGGGTTTTATACCAAGTATGTTAACCGATTAGGTCTACAATTATGGAAACATTGAAAAAGGAAAAAACAGCATCAACAAAGCAGAGCACGAAGAGAATAAGTGGTGCGGAGGCTATTATCCATTGCCTATTGGCTGAGGGTGTAGACTTGATTTACGGATATCCTGGCGGGGCCATTATGCCTCTGTATGACGAATTGTACAAATTTCAGGATAAACTAACCCACATTCTAACAAGACATGAGCAAGGTGCTACCCATGCTGCTCAAGGCTATGCTAGAGTAACAGGAAAAGTAGGTGTGGCAGTAGCCACATCAGGTCCAGGGGCTACCAATTTAATTACCGGTATTGCCGACGCCCAGATAGATTCAACACCCATGGTCTGCATCACGGGCCAGGTAGCTAGACATTTGTTGGGGTCTGACGCTTTTCAGGAAACCGATATAATTGGAATTTCCACTCCTGTAACCAAATGGAACTGTCAAGTAACCAAAGCTTCCGAAATTCCTGAAGTCTTGGCCAAGGCGTTCTATATTGCCAAATCCGGTAGGCCAGGACCTGTATTGGTGGATATTACCAAAAATGCACAAATTGATGAGTTCGACTTTTCATACGAGCATTGTAAAGGGGTTCGCAGTTACAACCCTTATCCCAAACCAGATATAAAAGCCATTGAGGAAGCGGCAAATTTAATCAATGCTGCCAAAAAGCCTTTCATAGTTTTTGGACAAGGGGTAATTTTAGGAGAAGCCGAGGAACAACTAAAAACCTTGGTTGAGAAGGCTGGTATTCCTGCTGCCTGGACCATACTTGGGCTTTCGGCCATGGATACGGACCACCCTTTAAATGTTGGAATGGTTGGGATGCACGGTAATTACGGACCTAATTTATTGACCAATGAATGCGATGTGCTCATTGCAATTGGTATGCGCTTTGACGATAGGGTAACCGGAAGTTTGGACACCTATGCCAAACAGGCAAAAATTATCCATTTCGATATAGATCCTGCGGAAATAAATAAAAACGTTAAGGCCGATGTTGCGGTATTGGGCGATTCCAAGGTTACCTTGGACCTGTTACTTCCAATGATCAAGACCAACACCCATGAATCTTGGCATAATGAGTTTAAGAAAAAATATAAGATAGAGTTTGACCAGATCATTAAAAATGATGTTTATCCTACCAAGGACAGACTTACCATGGCAGAAGTTATTGAGGAGATCAATATAGCCAGTGGCCATAAAGCCATTATAGTGTCGGACGTTGGGCAACATCAAATGATTGCCTGCAGATATGCCAAATTCAAACAGACCAAAAGTAATGTTACCTCTGGTGGATTGGGAACTATGGGCTTTGCTTTACCCGCCGCTATTGGAGCCAAAATGGGAGCCATGGATAGGGAAGTAGTTGCCATTATTGGCGATGGGGGATATCAAATGACCATTCAAGAATTGGGAACTATCTTCCAGAACAAAACCCCAGTTAAGATCGTGGTACTCAATAATGATCATTTGGGAATGGTACGCCAATGGCAGGAGCTTTTCTTTGAAAGTAGATACGCCTCAACCGTAATGGTAAACCCGGACTTTGTAAAAATTGCGGAAGGTTACCATATAGAATCCAAGCGCATAAGCGAGAGAAAGGATTTAAAGGATACCATTAAAAAAATGTTAGCCTCCAAGGATGCTTACTTTTTGGAAGTTAAAGTAGAAAAAGAGGATAATGTTTTCCCTATGATTCCTTCTGGGGCATCGGTATCGGATATACGTTTGAAATAAAATAATTATTAATTAAAATTACCCATAACTTCATATTTTTGATAGAGGATTGGGATAAGGAGATGGAAAAAAAATGGTTTACAATTTCAGTATACTCCGAGAACAGCGTAGGACTACTGAACAGAATATCAGGGATATTTTTAAAACGTCACATAAACATTGAGAGTTTAAATGTTTCAAAATCGGAAATAGACCACGTGTCAAAATTCACTATTGTGGTTTACACTACAGAAGATTGGGTACGTAATATTGTTGGTCAGGTGGAAAAGCAAATTGAGGTAATCAAAGCGTTCTATCATACCGATGAAGAAACCATATATCAGGAATCTGCATTATTTAAAGTGGCTTCCACCTTGTTGTTCGATGAGCGAAATATCCAAAATATCATAAAGGATAGTAATTCCCAAATTGTTACGGTATCCCGTGATTTCTTTGTTTTGGCAAAGACTGGAAGACGAAATGAAATTGATGACATGTACCAACAATTGAAACCATATGGCATAATGCAATTTGTGCGTTCGGGAAGGATTGCGGTTACAAAATCGGAAATGAAAATTTCATCATTATTAAAAGAGTTTAATCAATAAATAATCAACCCCGAAGCTAATCGGGACATAAAATCGAGTTTAAAAAATGGCAAATTACTTTAATACACTATCATTAAGGGAACAACTTACTCAATTAGGGAAATGCAGGTTCATGGAATCTACAGAATTTTCTGATGGTGTATCCGCTTTAAAAGGAAAAAAGATTGTAATCGTAGGCTGTGGTGCACAAGGTCTTAACCAAGGTCTTAACATGCGCGATTCGGGATTGGATATTTCATACACTCTAAGGGGTGCAGCTATAAAAGAAAAAAGACAGTCTTTTATAAACGCAAGTGAAAATGGCTTCAATGTTGGGACCTACGAAGAACTTATTCCAACGGCGGATGTAGTTATTAACTTGACCCCGGACAAACAACACACCAGTGTGGTTTCTGCGGTTATGCCCCTAATGAAAAAAGGTGCTACATTATCCTACTCACACGGTTTTAATATTGTGGAGGAAGGAATGCAGATCCGTGAGGACCTAACCGTTATTATGGTGGCGCCAAAATGTCCAGGATCTGAAGTCCGTGAAGAATATAAAAGAGGTTTTGGTGTACCTACCCTAATTGCAGTACACCCCAACAATGACCCTCAAGATAAAGGTTTGGCCCAGGCAAAAGCCTATGCAGTTGCCACTGGCGGACATAAGGCCGGTGTTTTGGAGTCTTCTTTTGTTGCCGAAGTAAAATCTGATTTAATGGGTGAACAGACCATACTTTGTGGCTTGTTGCAAACAGGTTCTATACTTTGTTTTGATAAAATGATTGAAAAAGGAATTGACGCAGGATATGCTTCCAAGTTAATTCAGTACGGATGGGAGACCATTACAGAAGGTCTTAAATACGGAGGTATTACCCATATGATGGATCGTTTGTCCAATCCTGCAAAGATCAAGGCTTTTGAACTATCTGAAGAATTAAAAGATATAATGCGCCCACTTTTCCATAAGCATATGGACGATATTATGAGCGGCCATTTTTCAAAAACCATGATGGAAGATTGGGCCAATGACGATAAAAACCTATTGACCTGGAGAGCAGCAACCGGAGAGACCGCTTTCGAAAAAACTCCTGCAGGATCTGTTAAAATAGTTGAACAGGAATTTTATGACCACGGAGTACTAATGGTAGCTATGGTAAGAGCGGGTGTGGAATTGGCTTTTGAGTCCATGACCGAATCTGGAATTATTGCCGAATCTGCTTACTATGAGTCACTTCATGAAACTCCGTTGATCGCCAACACCATTGCTAGAAAAAAATTGTTTGAAATGAACAGGGTTATATCGGATACGGCCGAATACGGTTGTTATTTGTTCGATCATGCCTGTAAGCCTCTATTGGCCGATTTCATGAAAACCATAGATACAGATGTCATTGGTAAACATTTTGCCGATCAAAAACATCTAAGTGTGGACAATGCAAAACTAATTGCTGTCAACAAAGCTTTACGCGAGCACCCTGTAGAGATAGTAGGAGCAAGGTTGCGTGCATCCATGACGGCCATGAAACCTATAGTATAATCACAATTAACTAATTATAAGGCCTGCCGAGTTTAATTAACTGGGCAGGTCTTTGTTTATATACCTATTAATGAAACCATATTTTCCCAAAATAGAGGACATCCGGAAGGCTGCCGAAACCATTAGGCAAGTAGCGGATATTACCCCCTTGATGCAGAGCATCAGATATTCCAAGGCCTATGATGCCAATATTCTTTTAAAAAGGGAAGATTTACACAGGGTAAGAAGCTATAAAATAAGAGGTGCCTTCAATAAGATTAGCTCCCTTAGCAAAAAAGAAACAGTCAACGGAGTGGTATGCGCCAGCGCAGGAAACCATGCCCAAGGTGTTGCCTTTGCCTGTAATCACTTAGGAATAAAAGGCACCATTTATATGCCTTCCGTGACCCCGAAACAAAAGGTTGAACAAACAAAATTATTTGGAGGGGATTGGGTAACCGTGGTACTGGAGGGAGATACCTTTGATGATTCCTCAGATGCGGCTAAAAAATTCTGTGCCGCTGAAAAAAAGACTTATATCCATCCTTTTGATGACCCAAAAATTATTGAAGGTCAGGCTACGGTTGGTTTGGAAATATTGGAACAGACAAAAAAACCTATAGATTATGTCTTTGTAGCTGTAGGAGGTGGTGGTTTGGCATCTGGTCTTTGCGCCGTATTCCAGACTTTGTCGCCCCATACAAAAATTATAGGTGTGGAGCCGGAAGGAGCCCCATCTATGAAGAACTCTATGGAAAAGGGTATTAACACGGAATTGGAACATATCGACAAATTTATTGATGGTGCCGCAGTAAAACGAGTTGGCGATATTACTTTTGATATTTGTAGGGAATGTCTTTATGATATGGTAACCGTTCCGGAAGGCAAGGTTTGCCAGACCATATTAGATCTTTACAATAGGGACGCCATTGTTGTGGAACCGGCCGGAGCCCTTACAATTACAGTACTGGACGACTATAAGGAAGAAATAAAAGGTAAAAATGTGGTCTGCATAGTCAGTGGAAGTAACAACGATATTACGCGTACGGCCGAGATAAAAGAACGCGCCTTGCTTTACGGCAAATTAAAACACTATTTTATTATTCGCTTTCCTCAGAGACCAGGTGCCTTGAAGGAATTCGTTGTTGATATTTTGGGTCCAACCGATGATATTACCCATTTTGAATATTCAAAAAAATCGAGTCGGGAGAATGCTCCGGCCGTAGTGGGAATAGAATTAAAACATCCAGAAGATTTGGCTCCGCTTGTAAAACGGATGAAGGAGAACAATTTTTTTGGCGACTACATTAACGATAAGCCGGATTTGTTTCAGTATTTAATTTAATAACATTTGTGGTAATTTTTATGATATTGCAAAATGCGAAATCCTTTTCGTGACTTTCCTTCAAATATTCTATCAGATTTATAGGGAATTAAAATTATCGTTTTATTAATTTAGTGGTCTGATAGTTTAATTTCAATAGTTTCATTTTTCAATACAAAATCACTTATGGGCAAATCGGGCATACCTTCAGAATACATTATAAACGAGGTTATTCATCAAAGAACTTATCTTATCAATGGTGAATTAAGGGCTTGGGAGGGAAAAACCTCCGAGGTGTACTCCACCATATCCAGCACAGAAAAATACGCACCAACATTATTGGGCAGTATTCCGGACATGGAGGAAAAGGAAGCCATGGAAGCTCTTGATGCCGCCCTGCAGGCCTATAACAAAGGTAAGGGCATCTGGCCTACCATGAGGGTCAAGGAACGCATAGACTGCATGGAGATTTTTGTAAAGAAAATGCAGGCCAAGAGGGATGAGATTGTGAAACTTCTGATGTGGGAAATTGGAAAATCGCTTCCGGACTCCCAAAAGGAGTTCGACAGAACGGTGGAGTATATTAATGATACCATTGAGGATTACAAGCAACTTGACCGTGATAATGCCAAATTTGAAAAAAACGATGGTGTTTATGCACATATTAGAAGGGGTCCACTTGGGGTGGTACTATGTTTGGGCCCGTACAACTATCCATTAAACGAAACTTTCGCCTTGCTTATTCCTGCCATAATCATGGGGAATACGACCATTTTTAAGCCTGCGAAACACGGTGTTTTATTGATTACACCACTGTTGGAGGCTTTTCAATCCAGTTTCCCAAAAGGGGTAGTGAATATTGTATTTGGTAGGGGTAGGGCAGTAGCAGCGCCAATAATGAAGACAGGGAAAGTTGATGTTTTGGCTTTGATAGGTAATAGTAAATCGGCAAATGCCCTGCAGAACCAACATCCAAAAAGCAATAGACTGCGTTTGGTGCTCGGACTGGAAGCTAAAAATCCAGCTATAATATTACCTGACGCAGATTTGGATTTAACCATAGACGAGTGTATTGCCGGTACCTTGTCCTTTAACGGACAACGTTGTACCGCGCTAAAAATAATCTATGTCCACGAGGATATTGCCGAGGAATTTAACAAACGATTTTCCGAGAGGGTCGATGCCCTAAAATTTGGAAACCCTTGGGAAGAAGGCGTTAAGTTAACCCCTCTGCCCGAACCTGGTAAGCCAGCCTATATACAGGAGTTAATAGATGACGCCAGAGAAAAAGGTGCCAAGATTTTGAATAAAAAAGGGGGCACACATTCCGACAATTATATTTGGCCAGCGGTACTATATCCCGTTAACAAAGAAATGCGGGTCTATCAGGAAGAGCAATTTGGTCCGGTAATTCCAATCGTGACCTTTAAGGATATTGAAGAACCTTTGGACGATATGGCCGAATCCAATTATGGACAACAGGTAAGTTTGTTCGGAAAGGATGTATACGCCATAGCTCCGTTAATAGATACCTTGGTGAACTTGGTATGTAGGGTAAACCTTAATAGCTCATGTCAACGTGGCCCGGATGTTTATCCATTTACAGGGCGAAAGGATTCTGCCCAAGCTACCCTAAGTGTCTATGATGCATTACGTTCCTTCTCTATAAGGACCTTTGTGGCCTTTAAGGACAACGAACTTAATAATGAAACCGTAGAACAGTTGTTGGAATCCAAACTGTCCAATTTTATTAGTACCGACTATATTCTATAACCGATATTTAATTTAGATTTTCTGGATCTTGTGAATTTCAAAAGATTAAAGCCCAACTTGATATCTATCTAGTGGGCTTTAATTTTTTTATTTCTTTACAGATGTTTTGATTTTAGAAGATAAGTGATTCTGTTTTAAAACGATAAACACCTAGCCTTTAGATTATCTTAATTACTGAATATACTTTTGCTGAAGGATAGACGTCAATGTTTTGAATAATTCCGTTGGATTAAAAGGTTTGCATATAAGACCATCTATTCCGTATTCCCCTAACTGGTTCTTAATATCCATTCCCGTGGAAGCAGATAGCGCGTAGATGGGCATGACCTTATTGAGGGGGTTATTGGAATCCCTAATGGCCTTGCTTGCTTCAAAACCGTTCATTACCGGCATTTGAAGGTCCATCAATATCATATCATAGGTACTTTCCATGGCCTTATTAAGGGCTATTAGTCCATTTTCTGCTATATCAAAATCTACCTGCCATTTGGAGAGAAACTTTTCGATGACCATAATATTCACTTTATTGTCCTCGGCCACAAGAATTCTAGCCCCTTTTAGATTATCCTGTTCATGAATTGACTTGGCATCAAAGGCATCGACATCCTCCTGATAATCGGTCTTGCTGCTCTTTTGTAGCTTCAGCTTAAAACTAAAGGTGGATCCTTTGCCCACTTGGCTCTCCAATTTTAGCTCGCTATCCATAATTTCCAATAATCGCTTACAGATGGCCAGACCCAAACCTGTACCTCCGTACTTTCTTGTGGTATCAGAATTGGCCTGGGCGAATGAAAGAAATATTTTATCCCGTTTATCTTCAGGAATACCAATTCCCGTATCGGATATTATAAATTCCAAAACGCAGTAATCGTTAGCTATCTCCACAGCTTCAATATCCACAGTAACCTTGCCTTCCTCTGTAAACTTAATGGCATTGCTGACCAGGTTGGTCAGGATTTGGGATAATCTGGTACTGTCCCCAATAAATGTTTTGGGGAGCGCTGTGTCCGTCTTGACAAGAAGCCTCAAGTCCTTCTCTTTTGCCGTATTGTGGAAAATACTTTGTAAACCATTGAGGACTTGATTTAAACTAAAATCCCTTTCCTCCAGTTCCAAAAGGCCAGAGGCAATTTTATTGAAATCCAAAATATCATTTACCAAACACAAAAGATGCTCCGAGGAATGCTTTAGGGTACTTAGGTTTTCCATCTGCTCCATTTTAGGATTTTCCAATAGCAGCAAGTGGCTTATACCTATGACCGCATTCAACGGCGTTCTTATCTCATGGGACATAGTGGTCAAAAACTCGTCTTTGGCCTTATTGGCCATAGATTCCTTCTCCTTGGCCTCAATTAGGGCCAATTCCGTTTCTTTTATTTTGCTTATATCCACAATAGCGCCAATATACCCTTCAATATTTCCGTCTTCGGACATAATGACCTTCAAGGAAAAATCCAACCATTTATATTCCCCGGTGATAATTTGGGACTTAAACGATTTGCTTATAGTTTTAAAGTTAGGTGTCTTAAGGTCTATAAAATTTTTGAAATCGTTTCCCTGGTCATCCTTTAAAAATTGGTAGTAAGGTTTCCCTAAACAATCTTTAACCTTATAACCTGTCAACTTTCTCCAGGCAGGATTCAGATAGGACCAATTGCCATTTAGATCCATTTCAAAAATAACATCCTTAATGTTTCCGGCTACTTTGGACAATTGTCCTGAAATAGATTCCACACTGTTTTTTAACTGCTGGTTGGTCTGGAACAATTCTTGGGAACTTTTCTCCAAAACATTCTCTACCTGTTCCAAATCACAATCATAAGCCTTATATGCTTCGTCCACTTGACGCAATAAGGGGGCGATAAGATCTAGAGTACCATCCTCCAAATCTATCTTTTTCAACTGTCTTTTGAGTAACCTATGGTAATTATTGCTCATTCAGAAAATGTTGTTATCGTCATTGTTTGATTGTGCAGTGTACAAGGCGAAAACTTATCAAAGGGAGCAATTTCCCCGTACGAATAGAATCCAGTGGTATAGATATCATTGCCAAATACTTCATTAACGGCTTCTACTTCTTCCTCCACCAACTGTTTCATAACCAATCTTCGCCCTACACAGCTTATCAAGAAAGCCAATTGATGTTGATCTTCTGTACTATTCTTGGCAGTTATTGCCGATTGTTCAGCTCCTCCTATTATTCTATCAATATTCGCCTTCATCAATCTTACATAGGATCCTTGGGGAATGTTTCCCGCAAAAGTGAGACTTCCATTTTTTTCATCAATGGACAATATGGTCCTTACAACTGGTATTTGATTATCCTCATCCCTCATGCTCAAAGGAAACAACAGACCCGATCCGGGCAAATCCTTTGCCATGTCTCCCAAAAATGATTTATATAGCTCCAGTGCCGGTTGCCCATCCAATTCATAAAGTACATTGTTGATAGATTTCGTTACCAGTCTTTCAATACCAAAACTGTCCCAGCCTCCCTTGGATGCAAATCCTATGCTCAGTTCCGGGCCATATAAACCTAGGGCAACAATCTTTTTGGAAGCCACTTGGTTCCCGGAAATAACAAAGGTATTTTCGAAGTTTGAACAATCCCCAGCCAAACCGCCGGTGATACTTACCGACTTATCCAAATCGGCATGCAACCCCTTTACCAATTCGGCCCCATTTACAATAAGTCCATCACTGAGCACAAAAATATGCCTCAAATCTGGCCCTTTTAATTTGCTACTAATAGCTTTCCCTGCTTCAAAACTATCCAGGTTACAGGAAATTAGATCAACTTCCTCAATTCTAAGTTTAGTCTTTTCAAACTTAACGGCCGTCAAGGCTATCGTAGAATCCAACACTTCATTTCCCAAGATTTCTCCGGCAGTGGAACATCCTATTAGTTTAGTATTTTCAAATTTAAGTGCCAATTGGTTTACAAATTCTTCAGTACCTATAAAGGTGGGTGATGCGAAGAGAAAAAATACATCAGGAACAAAATCCAAATCCAAATGATCAAGGTCTTCGAGATGAAGTATTTTATGCTGAAATATTTTCATGATGATAAATTTTTGTAAGAAAAAACCTTCTTGTACATGGTATCAACGCTTAATATTCATAAATCGTATAGATTTCAAAATTTAATGGGGCATACCACCTGGTCAAAAACTTTTTAAATTCTAAAGCATAACTTCTCTACCCTTTCTTAAATGGCAATGAGGCCTTTTGGCCGTGATTAGGAAAGCATTTAGATCAAAGAAGCCCTAAATAAGTCGACCCATTGAATATTAAATATTTCCCAATAAAACGCAAAAACTACTATAAACACGCACTATATCAGTAAAGAGTATTACTTTTGCCGCTTTTTTGCAGGATATAAATGCATATAAATAGGATAATTATCCATAGCTGTACGAAAATACCTTGTAGTAATATTGTACCTGTATTAATGTCTTAAATAATAATATTATGAGTATGGACAAATCGAACAAAAAAGCACTGCTTGCCCTAGGGGTAGGAGGCTTTGGTATAGGAATGACCGAGTTTGTAATAATGGGTATTCTTCCGGACGTGGCCAATTCTCTTCAAATAAGTATACCTCAGGCGGGTCATTTTATATCGGCCTATGCCTTGGGAGTGGTAGTTGGCGCCCCCACTTTAACGGCTTTGAGCGGAAAGTGGCCAGCGCATAAAGTGTTACTATATTTAATGGTATGGTTTACGCTTTTCAACACCCTTTCAGCATTTTCTACAAACTATGTTACATTAATGATTGCTAGATTCCTATCTGGATTGCCACATGGAGCATTTTTTGGAATTGGTGCCGTAGTGGCAGGAAAGTTGGCAAAAGAAGGAAAAGCGGCCCAGGCCATTGCTACCATGTTTGCCGGCTTAACCATAGCCAATGTAATAGGAGTACCCATAGGCACTTATCTAGGCCATTATTATAATTGGAACCTTTCTTTTCTATTAGTGGGTATTGTGGGTGTTATAGCATTGCTCAGCATCTACTTTTGGATGCCAAAAATGGAAAAATCCTCTTCCGAGGGATTTATCAAAGATTTGAAGGTTTTTAAGAGAGTGGAAATTTGGCTGCTCATCTTACTCACCACAATCGGGACAGGGGGATTTTTTGCCTGGTATAGCTACATTGCCCCGTTGTTAACAAATGTATCGGGACATTCCGAAAGTATGGTGAGCTATGCCATGATCTTGGCAGGTTTAGGAATGGTGTTCGGTAATTTTATTGGTGCTAAAATGGCAGAGATATTTAGTCCATTGAAGGCTGTAATCATCAGTTTATCCTTAATGGTAATGGTACTGTTAATCAACTTCTTGGTTGCCGCAAATCCAGTAGCAATATTAATTTTAACCTTCATTATAGGGATCGTTTCCTTTATGGTAGGCACACCAATTCAATTGGCCATTATAAAGGCATCCAAGGGATCTGAAATGTTGGGGTCTTCCATGAATCAGAGTGCCTTTAACATGGGCAATGCCTCAGGAGCATTTTTTGCCGGATTGCCCATAGCCTTAGGGTACGGTTTTACATCGGCAAGCTTGGTAGGGGCCTCAATGGCAGGAACCGGTATAGCTATAGCTGTATTGATAATAGTGTTTTCTAAAAGTAGAGCGGTCAGTACCAAAAGAAAAATGGCATTCAATTCTTAAGGTTCGGATATAATCCGTAAAAACATAAAAGAGGGCGTCTAATAAGATTTAGACGCCCTCTTTTTATAGATTCCTGTCAACACAGGAATGACAAGTATTCTAGATATTTTTAGCCAACCAATCTCCAATTTCACTGGTCTTATAGGCTTTTCCGCCTTCTGCCAAATCTTCCGAAACCACACCTTCAGCCAGGGATTTGTTTACAACATCCCGAATGGCCTGTGCCTCTTCCTTCAAGTCAAAATCTTCGAACATCATGGCAGCCGATAGCACCGTAGCCAATGGATTTGCTATATCCTTACCTGCCGCTTGTGGGTATGACCCGTGAATTGGTTCATACAATCTTGTTTTGGTTCCTACGGAAGCCGATGGCATTAATCCCATAGACCCTGAAATTACCGAAGCCTCATCCGTTAAAATATCTCCAAAAAGATTTTCAGTTATTATTACATCATACCCTTTTGGCCATTGCACCAATCTCATGGCCACAGCATCCACAAATTCATAGGAAACAGTTACTTCTGGGTAATCCTTTTCCATTGCCTGTACCGTCTCTCTCCACAATCTGGAAGATTCCAAAACGTTGGCCTTATCTACACAACAAAGCTTTTTAGATCTGGTCATGGCCATTTCAAACCCTTTTTTGGCCAAACGCTGAATTTCCGCACGGGTATAGGTCATAGTATCAAAGGCGGTATTCCCATTATCCTTTCTTCCTCGTTCCCCAAAATATACTCCGCCCGTTAATTCCCTTAGAATAATTAAATCCGTTCCCTCGATTCGCTCACGTTTTAAAGGGGACTTATCTATAAGTGACGGAAAAGTAAAAGTAGGCCTAACGTTGGCAAACAAGCCCAATTTTTGTCTCATTTTCAACAATCCTTGCTCTGGACGTACCTTAGCAGATGGATCATTGTCGAATCTTGGGTGCCCAATAGCGCCAAATAAAACGGCATCCGCAGCTTCACAAACGGCATGGGTTTCATCTGGATAAGGCTCTCCAACAGCATCAATTGCCGCTGCACCGGTAAGGGCAGGTGTCCAGCTTATCTCATGATTGTATTTCTTGGCTATGGCATTGGATACTTTTACCGCTTGATCAATTACTTCAGGACCTATTCCATCTCCTGCTAAAAGGGCAATATTTAATTTCATTTATTCTTGCTTTTTGCCATACGTTTTGCGCCTGGCATGGTTATAATTGTTTGTGTTTTTCCTAAATAATATTTAACATTTTCTCGGTCGCTTTTATGGCCGAGACAGTTTGATCGGAGTCCAACCCCCTGGATATAAATTCCTTATCACCTCTTTTCCAGGTAATAATGGTTTCACAGAGTGCATCAGAGTTACTGCCTGGTGGAATTCGAACCGCATAATCCACCAAAGTGGGCAATTCCAATTTTTTGGATTTATATACTTTTCTCAAGGCATTCATAAAGGCATCATATTGACCATCGCCCTGAGCGTGTTCCTCTATAAGTTCACCATTAATTTCGAGGGCTAGGGTAGTGGAGGGCTTTAAGCCTTTGGAATGGGTGAGTACGTACGATTTAACAAAAACTTTTTGCTGATAGGTATCACTATCCAAAACATCGGAGATAATATAGGGCAGGTCCTCCTTGGTTACCTTTTCCTTTTTATCTCCCAATTCAATAATACGGGCCGTAACCTTTTTTAATTCATCATCATTGAGGGTTAGTCCCAGCTCCTGTAAGTTCTTTTGAATATTGGCCTTTCCCGAAGTTTTACCTAAGGCATATTTACGTTTTCTACCAAATCTCTCTGGCATTAAGTCGTTAAAGTACAAATTCTTTTTACTGTCCCCATCTGCATGGATTCCAGCAGTTTGGGTAAAAACATTATCACCAACGATTGGCTTGTTGGCAGGAATTCCAAACCCGGTAAAGGCAGATACCAACTTGCTCACCTTATAAAGGGAAGATTCGTTCACGGTTACCTCTATTTCGGGCATAAAATCATTGATTACCGCAATGGCACTTGCCATTGGGGCGTTACCTGCTCTTTCACCCATACCGTTTACGGTTAAATGAAGGCCATGGCAACCTGCTTTTATCGCCTCCATTATATTGGAAACACTTAAATCATAATCGTTATGTCCATGAAAATCGAAATGCATCTTGGGATAACGCTGAACTATTTCAGATATAAATTTGTTTGTTTCGGTATAGGTCAGGATTCCCAAAGTATCCGGCAACAATACCCTTTTAATAGGTTGTGTGGACAGGAAATCTATAAATTGGAACACATATTCCTTTGAATTTCGCATTCCATTGCTCCAGTCCTCCAAATATACATTGGTAGAAATGCCTTCCTTGGCCGCTTCTGCAATGGTCTTTTCAATTTCGCTAAAATGTTGTTGCGGTGTTTTTTTAAGTTGGTGTGTTAGGTGGTTCATAGAACCTTTAGTTAAAAGATTCTGGACCTTGGCACCGGATTTTTTCATCCAATCGATAGAAACACCCCCATCCACAAAAGTCAGAACTTCAACACGGTTTATATACCCTTTAGTATTGGCCCATTCGGTAATCTGTTGTACCGCAGAAAGTTCTCCTTCCGATACCCGGGCGGAAGCTACTTCAATTCTATCCACATTCAACTCATCCAACAATAACTTAGCCAAGGTAAGTTTTTCGGATGCCGAAAAGGACACCCCTGAGGTCTGTTCCCCATCCCGAAGGGTGGTGTCCATTATTTCAATTATTCTTCGTTTCATTTATGCAGAACTAGTAACCGTATCTCTATTGTCCAATAACTTAAAAAGCAGTAAAATGTCCTTGCAGCCCATTAAGATGAAAAAAAACCTCCACTCAAGATTAAGGTACATTTAATGCAACGCCATATTTTACAATGGAGTATCTTCGGCAAATTCCCTAATATTCTCCTTTATATTCAAAAGATAATCAATATCGTCGAAGCCGTTAAGCATATTATCTTTTTTGTAATTGTTGATATCAAAACTTTCGGATTCGCCAGTAGTGGTCAACGTAATGGTCTGTTCGGGTAAATTTACTACCAATTCTGTTTTTGGATCCGCATAGATTGCCTCAAATATTTTTTCCAAAAACGGAGCGCTCACCTGAACTGGCAATACACCAATATTTAAACAGTTATTCTTAAAAATATCTGCAAAAAAACTGGATACCACACACCTAAATCCGTAATCGTACACTGCCCAAGCAGCATGTTCCCTAGAAGAACCGGATCCAAAGTTTTTTCCACCCACCAATATTTTACCACTGAAGGTAGGATTGTTTAAAACAAAATCCTCTTTTGGACTATTGTCCGGATTGTAGCGCCAATCCCTGAACAAATTGTCGCCAAAACCTTTACGCTCGGTCGCCTTAAGAAAACGGGCCGGGATTATTTGATCCGTATCCACATTTTCAATGGGAAGCGGAACTCCTGTTGTTTTAAGTATATTAAATTTATCGTATGCCATGTTATTTAAACTTATGTGCTCAGCGCCCAGCGCTAAACGAAAATTAAACTTTATTTTATCACAAAATTATTTTGACTTCAATAAAATCCTCCGGAAGCTATTTCCTGAAAATACCGTTACAAGACGCTGAAATATGTAAGGAGTATTTTAGATTTTGCCAAAAGCCCTTTGACGTTTTAAACCAATTCCTCCTGCATCAATCCTCTAGGATCGGTTACCTTTCCAGTTACGGCTGCTGCAGCTGCCACCAACGGACTTGCCAAAAGTGTTCTGGACCCAGGGCCTTGTCTACCTTCAAAATTTCTATTCGAGGTACTAACGGCATATTTCCCGGCAGGAACCTTATCATCGTTCATTGCCAAACATGCAGAGCATCCAGGCTCGCGCAATTCAAAACCAGCATCGTGCAAGATGTCCAAAATTCCTTCCTCCTTAATTGCGGATTCCACTTTATGCGATCCAGGCACCAACCAAGCGGTTACATTATCTGCTTTTTTTCTGCCTTTTACAATAGAGGCGAAAGCTCTAAAGTCTTCAATACGGCCATTGGTACAACTTCCCAAAAACACAAAATCGATTGGTTTTCCAATCATATTATCGCCCTCATGGAAGGCCATATATTGAAGTGATTTTTTATATGTGGCAACACCACCCTCCACAGATTCAGCCGTTGGAATACCATTGGAAATTCCGATACCCATCCCTGGATTGGTTCCGTAAGTAATCATAGGTTCTATATCGGCAGCATCAAAGGTAATTTCTTTGTCAAAAGTGGCACCCTCATCCGTTTTAAGAGTTTCCCAATATTCCATGGCCTTGTCCCAATCGGCACCAACAGGAGTAAATTCCCGACCTTTGATATATTCAAAAGTTTTTTCGTCCGGGGCAATCATCCCTCCACGGGCACCCATTTCAATACTCAGGTTACAAACGGTCATTCTACCCTCCATGGTCATGTTCCTAAAAACATCACCGGCATACTCCACAAAGTACCCTGTTGCACCGGAGGTCGTTAATTTGGAAATTATATATAGGGCCACATCTTTTGGTGTAACGCCCTTACTAAGTTTTCCATTTACATTGATACGCATAGATTTGGCCTTCTGCTGCATAATACATTGGGTAGCCAATACCATTTCCACCTCTGAAGTTCCAATACCAAATGCAATAGCTCCAAATGCGCCATGGGTAGAGGTATGCGAATCACCACATACAATGGTAGCGCCAGGTTGGGTAATTCCGTATTCCGGACCTACCACGTGCACAATTCCATTTTTTTCATGTCCAAGTCCCCAATAGGAAATACCGTGAGCTTTGGAATTTTCCTCCAACGCTTTAAGCTGATTGGCCGAAAGTGGATCCTCAACTGGCAAATGCTGGTTAATGGTAGGAGTGTTATGATCTGCAGTAGCAAAAGTACGCCCTGGGTACATTACTGGAATACCCCTACTTTTTAGACCTAGAAATGCTACCGGACTAGTCACTTCATGAACCATGTGACGGTCTATGAACAGGACATCAGGCCCATTTTCAATCTTATGAACAACATGGGAATCCCATACTTTATCAAATAACGTTTTCTTCATTTTATAGGGTTATGATTTATGATCTTAGATTTAATATTCTTAAAGAGGCACATTACCTACTTTTTTACTAGCATGCAAAATTAAGACTATCTTGTAAATCATTGAAATTAATATAGGAATAATTACGATGTTCAACATAAAAGTTGCCGAATGTTTAGAATATAACCTGTTCTTTTTTTGATATGGCATTTAGCCGACCATCCCATTTGTGGGGACAACAATTTGGAGTTGGGCAAGGGGCACACAAGTTCCCAAATGTTTAGAACAAAAAAGGTGGACAAATCCAATTCATCCACCCATTTTGAAAGCTTTACTTTTTATTAATTACTTAGCTGCCTTATCCACCTTTAGACGGGCATCCCTATTGGCTATCTCCCAAGCGGTAAGAAAAACCAGTCTGGTTCTATTTTCCAATAGATCATAATTTATTTTGTCCGGTGTATCCCCAGGCTGGTGATAGTCGGCATGGGTTCCATTAAAATAGAATATGATAGGAATATTATTTTTTGCAAAATTGTAATGATCACTTCTGTAGTAGAAACGGTTGGGATCATTTTCATCGTTAAAGGTGTAATCCAATTCAATATTCATATATTTTTTGTTGACCTCTTCCGATAGCTCATGGAGTTCTGTACTTAACTTATCGGAACCAATTAAATAAATATAATTCCTATTCCCAGTGCGGTTCGGGTCTATTCTCCCGATCATATCAATATTTAAATCGGCCACCGTTTGGGACAAAGGAAAAATTGGGTCGTGATCGGCGTAATATTTTGATCCCAAAAGACCTTTTTCCTCCCCCGTTACATGAAGAAAAACTACAGATCGTTTTGGCCCATTGCCTTCATCCGCTGCTTTTTTAAATGCCTCAGCAATCTCCAAAAGACCAACGGTTCCAGAACCATCGTCGTCAGCGCCATTAAAAATCTCACCCTCGGTGTTTACCCCAACATGATCAAGATGAGCTGAAATTATAACATACTCATCAGGCTTTTCCGAACCTTTTATTACGGCGACTACATTCTCAGATTCCACGTCTTTACTATCACTTTCAATATTAAGGACCAATTTAGTGGAAACGTTTTTAGTAGTATTTACGGATTTAATATTAGGAAGAATGGCATTTGCTACAAGGGCATCTATAAAAAAGCTGTAAAAATCATTTTGGACTTCATCCTTTAACCCCATACTTCCACTATCCTTGCTTTGCATAAAATTAAACCTATTTTTAAAGCGACCGTAGTTGCCCTCATCAAAATACATTACACCAATAGCACCTTTGCTCGAGGCCAATTCCATTCTTTTTCCAATAGATTCCGACATATTGCTCCAAACAGATGCCTCATTGGAGCCGGATAGCTTATAGGTTCCGTCAGCGTTCATAGGTTCCCCTGCCTTCATCAAAACTATTTTACCTTTTACATCCACACCGGCATAATCCGAATAATTCTCTTCTTCTATACCATAGTTTACATATACTATATTATCATAACTACCCGCGGCAGCTGTAAATGTCAACAACCCTTCTCCATTTTGGTATTCCTTTCCATTTATGGAAACAGATCCCTTAGGTAATTTACTTATGACCAACGGAACATTTTGAAAATAATTCCCATCAGATTGGGCAGCAGGAATGCCAAGTTCTACATATTCTGCTTTAAGATATTCCACTGCCAATTTTTGTCCGGGTTCCCCAGTATCCCTACCTTCAAATTCATCCGAGGCATAAGTATAGAGGTGTTCCTTTAATTCGGCCTCCGTAATGGATTGGGCATAAACCAAGGGGTTTACACTAGTTTTTACTGGTTCAATTTGTTGGGAAATGGTTTTTTGCGATGAGTTGCAGGCCAAGGAAAGTCCTAACGCAACAAACAGTATCTTTTTCATTCAGCTATTTTTAATTAATTCAGAATTTTCCAAAAATAGGGAAATCTTTAAGAAAGAATCTTAGTATTTTTATAAAACTGCTTAGACTATTATTGTTGATATTCCATAAGTGGTATAAACACCTAAAAGTTAGGACTATGTTCAAGATATCTTAAAATTACAATTGTTTGGATTGATATAATACTCACATCGTTTTTTAACCTGTTTTTCCCATTTGAAAGCCCAATAAGTTAATATTCTCTCAAATTCGGCTAATATTTCTCTATTTTAAGGTTTACGGTTGTATTAAATTTGTAATTCATTATAAAAATCTTTGTTATGCAAATAAAATGGGAAGGCGTAATGCCCGCAGTTACCACCAAATTCACAAAAGAGGATACCTTGGACCTAGAGATGTTCGAAACCAACATTCAGGCACAGCTGGAAGCTGGGGTCAGCGCTATCATCCTAGGAGGTACCCTTGGAGAAGCCAGTACTCTAACAGATGATGAGAAGAAGATATTGATTCAGGAGACTGTGAGAATTGTTGACGGTAAGATTCCTGTTATCATAAACATAGCTGAACAGACCACAAAGGGTGCCATTGAAGCGGCTTATAAAGCTAAAAAATATGGGGCCAGTGGATTAATGATGCTTCCTCCTATGCGTTATAAGGCAAATGATTTTGAAACGGTAACCTATTTTAAGGAAGTAGCCAAGAGCACGGATTTACCTATAATGATATACAACAATCCTGTAGATTATGGTATAGAGGTAACATTGGATATGTTCGAAGAATTATTGACCATGCCCAACATACAAGCCGTAAAGGAATCTACCCGGGACATCTCCAACATCACACGCATTAAAAATAGGTTTGGTGACCGCCTAAAGGTGTTGACAGGCGTAGACACTTTAGGATTGGAAAGCGTTCTTATGGGAGCGGACGGCTGGGTAGCTGGCCTGGTCTGTGCCTTTCCTGCAGAAACCGTAGCCATATATAGCCTGGCAAAAGCTGGGAGAATTCAGGAAGCCTTAGCTATTTACAGATGGTTTTTACCTTTATTGGAACTGGACATCAACCCCCAGTTGGTACAAAATATAAAATTGGCCGAAGTAGCTACCGGCATTGGAACGGAGCAAGTTAGGGCGCCCAGACTACCTTTACAGGGAGAGGAAAGAAAAAGGGTCTTGCAAATTATTGAAGAAGGGATGAAGACAAGACCAACCCTTCCTGAGTATAAACCAGAGTTGGTTTAACCTAATTATAACATAAATAACCTTCTAAAGTGTTACTTTAGTCAAGGAAATTCAAGCTCATTTGAGCATATAATTATAACAAATTCATAATGATTACAGGGAAAAACTATATTGGAGTAGATACATCGGCCAAGAACAGTAGAACATATTCAACTTTCAACCCAAAATTAAATAAACCTACGGAATGGGTTTTCCATGAGGCATCCCAAGAAGAGGTAAATGCCGCAGTAGATAAGGCAGCAATAGCATTTGAAACCTATAGCAAGTTTCCAGACGCCAAAAAAGCCGAATTTTTAAAGGCCATTGCCAGCGAAATTGAAGCCTTGGGCGATGAATTGATTTCGGTTTACGTCCAGGAATCGGGATTACCTGAAGGCCGGGCAAAAGGAGAGCGGGGAAGAACTATGGGACAACTACGGGCCTTCGCCACCTTACTGGAAGAGGGCTCCTGGGTAGAGGCCACTATAGATACTGCGCAGCCTAATAGGGAACCATTGCCAAAAGTAGACATTAGAAAAATGTTGCTTCCCATCGGTCCCATTGCCGTATTTGGCGCCAGCAATTTCCCATTGGCGTTTTCTACCGCCGGGGGAGATACGGCCAGTGCTTTGGCTGCAGGCTGCCCAGTAATTGTAAAAAGTCACCCAATGCATGCCGGTACTGGAGAACTGGTATCCTCAGCTATTGCCAAAGCCGCTAAAAAGACAGGCATGCCAGACGGCGTTTTCTCCAATTTAAATAGTAGTGATTCGGAGGTAGGGCAATTATTGACCATGCACCCAAAAGTAAAAGGCGTAGGTTTTACAGGCAGTACCAATGGAGGAATGGCCTTATTTAAATTGGCCTCACAAAGAAAAGAGCCAATCCCGGTTTTTGCCGAGATGGGCAGTATTAATCCTGTAGTGGTCCTACCCTCTGCCTTGGAGCAAAAGGGGTCCGAATGGGCCGCTCAATACGCGGGTTCCATTGTACTGGGAGCGGGGCAATTTTGCACTAATCCAGGACTTATTATAGGTATAAAAGGACAGGCCTTGGAGGGTTTTATAACCAACTTGGGCAATGAAATAGAAAAATTAGAGCCTACTTGCATGTTGCATCCCAACATATACGAAGGTTACGAAAAAGGGAAAAAAGAATTATCCTCCCAGCCCAAAACAGCCGAAGTAGCTGCTTTTAAAGGTGAAGTGGCACCTAATTTTGCCGAACAAAAAATATTGACCGTTGCTGCGAAGGACTTTTTGGACAATCCCGTGTTACACAAGGAGGTTTTTGGTCCGTTTTCAATTGTTGTACAATGCCAGGACAAAGCGGAATTAGTTACTGTAATCCAACATTTGGAAGGACAGTTGACCGGAACTATTTTAGGGACGGAAACCGAGATCAAAACTAGTCCAGAGGTAGTAAATGCTTTGGTAAATAGGGTAGGGCGTATCATCTTCAATGGAGTGCCCACAGGAGTGGAAGTTTGTCCATCCATGATGCATGGAGGGCCATTTCCGTCTACTACAGATAGTAGGTTTACCTCCGTAGGAACTTCGGCCATAAGACGATGGGTAAGACCAGTGTCTTTCCAAAGTTGGCCGGAAGAATTATTACCGGATGCCTTAAAGAACAACAATCCTTTGGATATCATGAGACTAGTGAACGGTGAACATACCAAACAGCAGCTCTAGCAAAATGGGTAGAAAAACTTTTTTTTGTGTGGATGCCCATACATGCGGGAATCCTGTTAGAGTTGTTGCCGGAGGAGGGCCTAATCTATTTGGCGTGGACATGAGCGAAAAACGCCAGCATTTTTTAAAGGAATTCGATTGGATCCGAAAAGGACTAATGTTCGAACCTCGTGGCCATGACATGATGAGCGGAAGTATTTTTTACCCGCCTTCAGATCCGGCCAACGATTTTGGTATACTGTTTATAGAAACCAGTGGCTGTCTCCCCATGTGCGGACATGGTACCATAGGGGCAATTACCATAGGGATAGAGGAAGGGCTACTTTCTCCAAAGGAACCCGGAAAAATAAGAATGGAAACTCCTGCGGGCCTGGTGAATATTCAATATCAACAAACCGGCAAAAAGGTAGATTGGGTAAAATTAACGAATGTTAAATCGTACCTGGCTGCATCCGAACTTACTGTTAATTGTTCAGATTTAGGGGAACTTGTTTTTGACGTCTCTTACGGGGGCAACTATTATGCTATTATTGACCCCCAAAAGAATTTTAAAGGCATTCAGGATTACTCCGCAGGCAAGTTGGTCCAATACAGTCAAGAGATAAGGGAGAAAATAAATCTTAAATATCCCAACAAGTTTATCCACCCAGAGAACCCGACTATCAATAGTGTCAGCCATATAGAATGGACTGGCAACACCATATCACCGGAGGCCACGGCAAGAAATGCTGTTTTCTATGGGGATAAGGCAATAGACAGGTCTCCCTGTGGCACAGGCACTTCTGCCCGAATGGCACAATGGCATGCCAAAGGAAAGCTAAAAGTGGGGGATGAGTTTATCCATGAAAGTTTTATTGGGTCCCAATTTGTTGGGAAAGTGGAGGAAGAAACTTCTTTGGCCGGAATAAAGGCCATCGTCCCAAGTATAAAAGGATGGGCACAGGTTTATGGCTACAACAATATTATTATCGATGATGACGATCCCTATGCCCACGGTTTTCAAGTAATTTAATAGAATGGAAAAAGATGTATTGATCATAGGTGGGGGAATTGTTGGACTCTGTTCTGCCTACTTTTTACAAAAAGAGGGTCATAAGGTTACCATACTGGACAGATCGGATATTACTTCCGGTGCCTCTTTTGTCAACGCTGGGTATATTACCCCAAGCCATATTATTCCCTTGGCCTCTCCTGGAATGATATCTAAAGGAATTAAATGGATGTTCAATTCGTCCAGTCCATTTTATATGCAGCCCCGCTGGGATACGGATTTTTTTAAATGGTCATGGTATTTCCACAAATCCTCTACTAAAGAAAAAGTAGCCTTGGCAATACCCTTGATCAAGGAAATAAATATAATTAGTAGGGAACTTTTTACCTCTATAAAGAATACTGGGGATCTAGGTGATTTTCAACTGGAACGAAAAGGTCTTTTAATGTTATATAAAACAGAAAAGGAAGGTGAACATGAAATGCAAGTAGCTCAAAAGGCTTCGTTCTTAGGCTTGGAGGTTAGCTCATTGAACAAAAAAGAACTGGATTTACTTCAACCAAACGTTACTATGGACGTCAAAGGGGCCGTTCATTATGAGTGTGATGGACACACCACTCCGACAGAGTTCATGAAGAAAATGCTGGATTACCTAAAGAAGAACGGGGTAGTTATTAAGACCAATGAAGAGGTTATTGATTTATCTACAGAAAATGGCCGTATAACCAAGGTAACTAGCAATAAGAAGGAATATTCCCCTGAAGAGGTTGTTTTGGCAGCAGGCTCTTGGAGCGATAGCTTGTCCAAGAAAATGAAAATAAAACTTCCCATACAGGCGGGCAAAGGGTATCGGATAAATGTACCTAGACCCACCGGGATTACCATTCCGGCCATTTTAATGGAAGCCAAGGTAGCGGTAACACCAATGACAGAATATACTCGTTTTGCAGGCACCATGGAATTTTCGGGAATCAACGATATTATTAGAAAACAACGGGTTGAAGCCATAGCAAGAGCTGCCACTGAATTCTATCCGGAAATAAAAATAAATGAATCAGAAAAAGCCGATGCCAAAAGTGGTCTGCGCCCCGTTTCACCGGATGGCTTGCCCTATATTGGTAAAAGTAGCGCCCTTAAAAATTTAACGGTAGCAACTGGGCACGCCATGATGGGTTGGAGTCTTGGCCCTGTGACCGGAAAATTGGTTTCCGAAATAATATCGGACAAGAAAACCTCTATGGATATAAACGGATTTTCCCCAAATAGACGCTTCTAGTCATGAGAGCCAAAAAAAAAAAATCCAAACCATGAAAACGGACATAAACATGCTCGTTTTCATGGTTTGTATTTTAAAGTTTTAGATAGCTAATTGAGATATAAAACTTCAACTTTCAAAAGGTTGACTATTATATACTAATCACTTTCACCAGTCTCACCCAGCAAATTAAATCCTCCTTTAACAATAACCTGATCGCTATCCTTTAAGTCGCCCATTTCCGTAATGGCGGTATATCCATTATAGCTATCCCCTATACCAACAGCTTTGTTCTCAAAAACATATCCTTCATTCCCTTCCGAGACCAAGGATAAAACAAATTGGTTATTATCCTGAACAATAAAACTCTCATTGGGCAACGCATTAATGCTCTGATTAGAGGTAATAATAGCTGCTTCCACAAACATACCAACGGCAAAATTGTGGTTTTCATCATCGTGCAAGTGCCCGTGTACTTTTACCGTTCTACTGTCCGCATCAATGGAGGTCCCCACCAAATATACCTCGGCGTCATAATATTCCTCTGAAGCCTCCGAAATCTTAAAACGTATTTTTTGATCTTTTTTGACATTCATAATATCCTTTTCAAAGACGGACAATTCCAAGTGGATATGGTCTGTGTTTACTATTTCCATAATTTCATCGGCAGGGGAAACATACATACCCTTACTAACATTCACTTTGGTTATACTGCCATCTATTGGGGCAAAAATGGTTGCCTCTGATGCCAAAATTCCCTTTTCAACATTTTCGGGAGATATATTTAACATTTTTAATTTTTGTCGTAATCCGTTGTATCTAGCAAGATTGCGTTTGTATTCGCTCTCTGCCTTCAAGAAATTCTTTTGTGAAGTTATCTGCTCGGCAACAAGACTTTTTTGACGTTCAAATTCTGATTTAAGAAAACTAAGCTGTTCAAAGCTTTCCTGATAATCCTGTTGCATTTGAACAAATTCGGGATTTTCCAATGTAAGTAGGGGCTGGCCTTTCCTTACTTTATTTCCAACCAAAAGAGGTGTTCTCTTTATATAGCCCCCAACAAAGGCACTTACTATCGCTTTGTTTTGGGGAGGTACGTCTATGGTTCCCGTAACCTCTACCTCCACAGGAAAGTTTTGTTGACTAAGGCGACCCAATTCCATGTTCTCTCCTTTAAATTGGGCTTTAGAAATGTTTATTTTATTGGCCGATAGTTCACTTTCCGCACTATTGCCAGTACCGTTATTTTTTTCGCTTGAATCCCCGCAAGCCGACATTTGAAGAAAAAGAATTGTTACAGGAATTATATATAGTAATCGTGACATAGTATTTATTTTATAAGTTTAAATAATTGATAGCAATGACCGTTTGATTATAGGCATTTAGATTCTCCAGATATGTAAGGGTAATATCATACCCATTTTCCATGCTCTGTATATATTGAAAAAAGTCTATTTCCCCACTCTGATAGCTGAGGGTCGCGGTTTTTATAATTTCATCAGCAAGACCCTGACCTTCCGTCTCGTAATAGGCAAGCACCTCTTGATACTTTTTTAATTGCCCCTTTAGTGATTCGTATTTAGTCCTTAACTGAACCGTATAATCCTCTGCTTCTGCCCGGGAAACCTCCTTGGCTATTTTGGCTGCCTTAATTTTGGAGGCATTACCACTAAAAAATAACGGAATCTTAATCCCCACTTGAAAACCATAAAGGTTCTCTCCCAAAGTGGAATTGGTTCCTTGGAAATAATTGAAGTTCAGATCCGGCAATAAATGTTGTTGCTCAAGAGTACTTTTGGCTTCGAACATTTTTGTTCTATTTTCAAAAAACGACATCCCCGCATTGTTTTCAATATTCACATCCGTTATCTGAAGTTTTTCCATAGGCATCGTCCTAACCAAAAGAGTAGAATCTGGCTGCACCGTTTTAATGAGTTCTTGATACGCCAAGTTGGCATCTTCAACCGCTTTTTTGTAAAGTGTCTGTAGCTCCCTTTGTTTGGCCTGAGCCGTTATTTTTTCCAAATAATTACTTTCTCCAAGTTCAAACCTGCGTTGGGCGGAATAGGAAAAGCGTTCATACAAAGCGTTTAGTTCACTATAGGTCTTTTCCTTTTGCCTTGCGTATTGCAATCCGTGATAATTGGAAGCCAATTCCTGTTCAAGGATTCTCTTTTTCCGCTCATAACCACTTGTTTCAATAAGATAATTGGCCTTATTCACCCCTTTTTCCGCAAAATAAACGGTTGGAAAAAGGAAGTTCTGTTGTATGCCAAATACCTCCAAGGGCTTATTGTTGAAGGCGATGTTATTTTGATCGTAATGATAGTACAGGTCTGTCTTATCAAAATTGAAGGCACTGCCTATAAGTGCTTTGGATTCATCCACCTTAAGTTTTGATGCCCTTAGGCCGGAATTGTTACTTAAGGCCAAAGCATGTATTTCATCAAAATTGAGTCCCACTTCCTGTGCCTCAACACCACTCACACCAACGAAGAATAGTATTGCCAAACTTAGGACCTTGACACTGCTCTTAGAGTTGACCGTCTCTTTTCTTGCTTTCAAATGAAAAATAGAGTAGAGTATGGGCAATACCACCAACGTTAATATGGTGGCGGTAATAAGCCCTCCAATAACCACTGTAGCAAGTGGTCTCTGTACCTCTGCGCCCACGTTAGTGGAAATAGCCATAGGAAGGAATCCCAGTGCGGCAGCGGATGCGGTTAGCAATACTGCCCTCAACCGATCTTTTGATCCTTGTATAATAAGTTCGTCCGAATCTTCCATACCTTCATGTTTTAATTCTTTAAAATGTTCTATCAAAACAATTCCATTAAGCACGGCAATCCCGAAAAGGGCTATAAAACCCACTCCGGCAGAGATACTAAATGGCATGTCCCTGACAAACAACAGAAGTATTCCGCCAACGGCCGCCAAAGGAATGGCCGAATAAATAATCAATGCCTCCCTTATGGAACCAAATGCAAAATAGAGCAGTATCAAAATAAGGACCAACGCCACTGGCACTGCAATTTTCAGGCGGTCTTTGGCACTTTGTAAATTTTCGAACTGCCCCCCATAAGTGATGGTGTAGCCGGTAGGTAGTTTTACATTAGTTTCTATCAGCTTTTGAACGTCATCCACTACCGATTGAAGGTCCCTATTCCTAACATTGATCCCCACTACGATCCTGCGTTTAGTATCGTCCCTAGAGATTTTGGCCGCTCCAGTGGTATAGGAAATTTGGGCCAACTCTCCCAAAGGAATCTTACCAGCATTCGGGGTGTCCACATACAAATTCTTTAGATTGGAAATGTCCTGTCTACTTTTTTGATCCAACCTTAGCGTAAGGTCAAATCGCTTTTCCCCTTCAAAGACACTCCCTAGATTGGTCCCGGCAAACCCCATAGAAATAAGATTGTTTAAATCCGCGATGTTAAGACCATACCTAGCAATCTTTGCCCTATCAAATTTTACGTTCATTTGCGGAAGACCAGCAATTTTCTCGACCGTTATGTCTGCAGCACCCTCCACATTTTGTATAAGGTTTCTAATTTCATTTCCTTTATTGTTCAAGATTTCCAGGTCTTCCCCGAAAACTTTAATGGCAATATCCGCACGGACTCCGGTAATCAGCTCGTTAAAGCGCATTTCTATGGGCTGTGTAAATTCTACCCCCATTCCTGGAATCACTTCCAAAGCCTCCTTGAATTTATCGGCCAGTTCATCCTTGCTTTCCGCAGAAACCCAATCCTTTTTGGACTTGAGGATGATCATAACATCACTCTCTTCCATAGACATGGGGTCTGTAGGAACCTCTGCGGCTCCAATTCTAGTAACCACCTGTTTTACCTCCGGAAAATTATCCAAAAGAACCTGTTCTATCTTGGTCGTAATTTCAATGGTTTCGCTCAAGGAGGTCCCTGTCTTCAAAACGGGCTGTATTACAAAATCCCCCTCGTCCAATGTGGGTACAAACTCCCCGCCCATAGTGGTAAAAAGAAATATGGAACCACCCAATAGCAATACAGAAAGAGTTAACACCAATTTCTTCTTATCAAGAGCCCAACGAATAATGGGATCATAGGATCTGTTCAAAAAATCCATTAGCCGCACCGAGATGTTTTTTGGGGACAAGGTGGAGGGTTTAATAAATATGGAGGCCGCCACCGGAACATAGGTAAAACAAAAGATCATGGCGCCAATTAAAGCAAAACTAAAGGTAAGCGCCATGGGTTTAAACATCTTGCCCTCTACACCACTTAATGATAGTATCGGGATAAAAACGATGAGTATGATCAGCTGCCCGAAGATGGCCGAGTTCATCATTTTGGAAGCCCCATTAAAAGTGATCTCATTTTTTAGGGCCTGTTGTGCCTCGGCCCCCAGCAATTGCAATTCTCCCTTCTTAGAAGTTATTTGAAAGGCAATAAACTCCACAATAATAACTGCTCCATCTATAATGATACCAAAATCTATTGCCCCTAGGCTCATAAGGTTGGCATCTACCCCAAAAATATACATTAGGGAGAGGGCGAATAGCAAGCAAAGAGGAATTACCGAAGCTACTACCAAACCGGATCGTAGATTTCCAAGCAGTAAGACGACTACAAAAATAACGATCAAGCAACCTAGAATCAGGTTTTCCGCAACGGTAAAAGTTGTTTTGCCAATAAGCTCGCTACGATCCAAAAATCCATTGATAAAAACTCCTTCGGGCAAGGATTTGGAAATAACGTCAATTCGTTCATGAACGGCATCAATAACCTTTTTGGAATTGGCATCCTTAAGCATCATTACCTGTCCCAAAACCTTTTCTCCTTCTCCATTGCCCGTAATGGCCCCAAATCGGGTTGCACTGCCAAAACCTACCTTGGCCACATCCCTTATATAAATAGGAAGATTATTGGCTGTTTTAACCACAATATTTTCAATATCGTTAATCGAAGAAATAAGACCCTCACCCCTTATAAAATATGCCTGATTCACTTTTTCTATATAACCACCCCCGGAAACACTGTTATTCTTCTCCAAAGCCGTGAATATATCAGCGGTAGTAACATTCATGGCATTCAACTTTTGAGTATTTATAGCCACTTCATATTGCTTTAAAAAACCACCCCAAGTATTTACTTCCACTACACCAGGGATTCCTGAAAGTTGCCTCTTAACCACCCAATCCTGAATGGTACGTAGGTCCATGGCAGAATACTTGTCCTCATAACCTGGCTTGGTATCCAGAATGTATTGATAAATTTCACCCAGACCAGTGGTAATCGGCCCCATTTGTGGAGTTCCGAAACCCTCGGGAATCTTCTCTGATGCCGAAATTAGTTTTTCAGAAATTAACTGCCGGGGGAGAAATGTTCCCATCTTGTCTTCAAAGACTATTGTAACCACCGAAAGCCCGAATTTTGACACAGATCGAATTTCGATAACCCCCGGCAAATTGGCCATTTCCAGTTCCACAGGATAGGTTATAAATTGCTCCATATCTTGGGTGGATAAATTTTGGGAGGTGGTAATAACCTGGACCTGATTGTTGGTAACGTCTGGAACGGCACCAATTGGTATTTGCGTTAAGGAATACAATCCAAAACCTATAATAAATAAAGTGAGTAAAAGAACAATTAATTTATTCCTTACACTGAATAGTATAATATTCGATAACATAATTCATAGATAAAAAGATTACAAGCTATAATTAAATGGCCTGTTAAATAATGATTTAAATCAGTGATGAATTATGCAACCTTGGGAGGCTGGAAAATATCGGAATTTTCCATATGGCAGTAAGACTCTTGGTAAAAAAAGTTTGACAAAGTATCCGCTAGTTGTGGTGTTTTGGGAATGGTAAAATCAGCTCCACTCAACACGAAGGCAGCGCTGAAATGGGAACAAGTTTGATGATTGAAAGGTAATTCTTCGTGATCTTTCTGTTCTTCCCTATGCTCCAAATCGTGCTGGGTTTTAAGTTCTCCGTAATGTTTGGAAATAAACACAAACAAATTATCTCCGTATTTCTGCTTATGAAATTGGGCGTGGATCAAAAAATCATCCAATTGGGCCACGTCTATCATATCCAAGTTAAAACTTTGGAACAGCAATAATAGCGAAAGCGTTATGGAAAACAATTTACTCATTTATCCGATAAAGATAAAAAATATTTCAGCTCAATAATAAATATATATTTTATTAAGCTTCAGACTTATTAAAAATAATATCTAAAGATATATACCTCTTCAGGTCCTATACAAAACTAGGGAATTATACCTTGTTAAGGCCGTAATATCAAATATGAAGGTAATTTTAGTGCTATTTTCAGGTAGATCACAATTTATTCTATAACTACCAAGGCTTTGATCAAAGCCTCTTTCTTATGCCTACTCAAGGGAATAATCTGTTCGTTTATTTCCACTGTGGATCCGTTAAAATTTTCGATTTTTTCTAGATTAACGGTATAGGACTTATGGATTCTAAGAAATTTATCCTTTGGCAATTGTTTTGCAAATGCCTTCATAGTAGAGAGAATCAAAGTTTTCTTCTCATACGAGATCACTTTTACATAATCTCCATAAGCCTCGATCCACAAAATCTCGTTCAAAAACAACTTGGTTTTCTTGAGATTACTATTTACGTAAATATACTCTGGCTCTATCTCTTCAGCATTTTGAAGATCAAATCTATGTATAGCTTTTCTAATAGCAAGATCAAAACGCTTTTTGTCCAAAGGTTTCTGTAAATAGTCCGTAACATCGTAGTCGAACGCTTTCATAGCATATTCAGGGTTACCGGAGACAAGGATCACCTGTGGTTTGTGTTCCATGGATTCCAGAAAATCAAACCCGTTAAAACCTGGCATTTCTATATCAAGAAATATTAAATCCACAGCATTGCTGCCAATATCATTCTTGGCATCCACGCCATTATCATATTCATTTATAAGATCCAGTTTGGAATGTTCCTTTATTATTTTGGCAACGGCGCGCCGCTGTACAGTGGAGTCATCTATTAAAATGCATTTCAATTTAGTGCTTTTCATGGTCGGATTTTAAACAAACTACCATAAAGTATTAAAGCTGGCCCATACCCAATAATCAGGAACGGTCAAAATCTCCCCCCTGTTCTTTACAATGGGAAAATCAACAACTTTAATGCCCAGGGTTAGTGTTTGGCATTTTATAAGGAGCAAATATACAGTATGTTATAATAAAATAATTCTAAATTATTATAAATCTGCCAACCTCAATAAAATAGGGCCAAGCTCAATTACATGATTAAAGTGGCTAATTTTACAACCACCATTTTTGGTGTGGAAAAAACAGCAACAGTACTACCAATACCTTTTTTCCTTGTTGGGCTTTAGTGTGTTTATCTTATTACATAAAAACGGCTTGAACAGCCTTTTTAAAAGTATTTTGAAAAATGTCCTTAGGCTACCAACTATATCATTTACATTTGAAATAAGGAAAATATTGTGAAATTATAGACACAATGGAAACCTTTAACCCCTAGGTCACAAGAGTACTCACTTGTATTATGTTTTGAATGCCAAGTGGAAGTAGTTTTAATTTCTGTAAGTAATCAACTCTTTTAATTTATATTCATAGTTTATTGAAAATGATATACTTGATACTAAAATATTGATTTGAAATCTAAATAAATTTTTATGCTGGATACAAAATCAAATAGTCGCTCCCAAGAGGTCACGGAATATATCGCCAACTTCCCTATTGAAGTTCAGAAGGTTTTGGAAGAACTGCGAACTACCATCCAGAATGCTGCACCGGAAGCGGAGGAGTTGATAAGTTACAAGATGCCAGCTTATAAATACTACGGTATTTTGGTGTATTTCGCGGCCTATAAAAATCATATTGGGTTCTATGCAACACCAACTGGCCACAAGGAATTTGAAAGGGATTTGGCGCCCTATAAACAAGGAAAGGGATCTGTACAATTTCCATTGAATCAACCCATGCCTTGGCCCATAATTACCAAGATCGTACAGTTTAGAGCCAAAGAGAACTTGGAAAACTTCCAAAATAAGGGGTAAACTAAAGAGCGGGATAAAAAAATGTGATGTCTACGGCATATAATGGGGTCGGAAACGAAAGTTTGGAAACATCAAAGAATAGTTAAATCAAGAATTTCAACTGACTCTAATTTCAGCATAAATGTTCTATTTACTACCTTAGTTCCTGCATCTTTTTACAGAAAATTAGGTATTGAATAGTGTCAATAAAATCCATTACACGCTATGCGAACGTTTCGTTATGTTCTATTTTGTTTTTATTATGACTTTTTAAAGACTAATTTTGGCATATGATGAAAAACTACTTAGTTCAATTTCCCAATTGTATTTTCTTTATTTTAAGCATTGCTTTCCTTAACAATCTCTCTGCCCAAGAAATAAAGGTTTTTACGGTTCAAGATTTTGATTTGACCGGTCCGGTCAAATCCTGTTTGGTTGCTACCGATTATGGAAAGGAAGAGTATGATTTCAATGAAGAGGGTTACCTAACAAAGGCCGTTACGCGTTACAACGATACGGATTACGATATAACCCATTATAGGTTGGATGGATCGGATCTATTGGAAAAACGGTTAGAGAATTATAGGGATGGCGAATTTGTAAAAAATACCTCCATTGCCAATTTTTATGAATTGGACACCACGGAAGGTAAAAAAATTACTGAAAAAATAATTTCGTACAACAAGGAATTTCTGGACCAGTATGAGTACAGCTATGGAGATGATGGAAAACTCTCCACCATAAAACGCACCAACGACAGCGGTATTGATGAAACTGCTGTAAAATATGAGGTATACAAAGGTGAGCTTACAGAAACCTATTATTTGAACGATATTATATTCAAATCCATAAGAACTTCAAAAGTAAAGGGCAAAGACAATTCGGTGCAAAAGGTAGTGCTCACCAAAGAATTTTTGGAAGGGCAACCACAGAAGGCATTGGAACAAACCTATGATAGCGATAATAAATTGGTATCGGAAATAAAGTTTGTTTACAACGAAGATCAAAAAACATTTATTCCCTCTGGGAGCATCACCTACACTTACAATTCCAATGGGATGCTTAGCTCCTTAAAAACAGTCAATGGCAAGTCTGTAAGCGTCCAAGAATATATCTATCAATATGACAGCCATGAATCCGGCAATTGGATAAAACAGATTATTACCCCGGACAACACCTATAAAACAAGGAAAATAAAATATTACGAAAAGGAACCGGCACAAGAAGTCAAGTCGTAATTTTTCATCCATGCAATTGTGCGAGGAAAATATTTAACCTGTTTCCAAGGTTTCCCGGTAATTAGCTCCATTCCTCATTTAAAATGCCATAGCAGCAGGTATTCCTTTTAAAACCATCAAGGAGGTAAACGTTTTTGCGCAAAATGCCTTCCAATTTAGCCCCCAATTTTTCAACTGCTTTGCGCGATCGGACATTACGTTCATCAATTCTAAATTCGACCTTTTCAAAATGCATATTCTTAAAAGCATAATTAAGCATTAGAAGTTTTACCTGCCCGTTTAGACCAGTGCCTTGAAATTCCCTACCTATCCAGGTAGAACCTATTTCCAATACCTTATTTTTGCGGTCTATGTTCATATATCGGGTACTGCCCGCATACTTTTTGCTCCTTTTATCATAGATGATGAAGGGCATGGCCAAAAAAATTCTTTCTTTCTCCAAAGCTTGTTCCACATACTTTTTTAGAGCTTCGGGAGTCTCAATATCCGAGGGGGAAAATTGAATGAGTTTTTCCTGACTGGCAATAGGCAGCAAATAATGGTAGTTGCTTAATGAGAGTGGCGCCAATTTCACAAAATCGTTTTCCAGAATAGGGGTAAAACTTTTCATTCCATTAGACTGATTAAAATATCCTTTCTTATTTCATGTCCGCCATCAAATTTAATCAATTCAGCTTTTCCGCTAAATAGTGAGTCCATTTTTTTCGTCTCTTTTATGAGACGGGCTTCCGTTATAAATTCATCCTTATTGCCCAACACCATTTTAATCTTGGCATTTCCGGCAAGTAAAAATTTAAAATCGTCTGGGGTTAGTTCTTCTGGAATACCACCGGCATATAATATCAATTGATCCAAATTGATTTTACTTTTTGCCACCCAACGGGCGGCTATGGAAACCCCTTGGGAAAATCCCAATACAATTAACTGGCAATCCCCTGGAATATTTTCAACGGCAAACATATTATCCATATAATTCAGAACATTCTTCGTTTCCAAAACCGTGTTTTCTTTGGTAAGCCAACTGGCACCAACGTGCCTATAATCCCTATTCAGATAATACTTTGACGGTGCCTGTGGAGCAATAATATAATTCTCTTCCTTTGGTAATTCGTTGAAATTTTTAATGAAATATCTGCTCAAAAACCCAATTCCATGAAATACTATCCAAACATTCTTGGTGTTTTTGTTTAAGGTATTCAAGGTACTATATGTGTTCATTGAATGATATGATATTTGTTTTTCCTGTGATTCCATAAATTGTAGATATCAGTTAAAGTAAGGCAATAGTTGAATTTCTAATGCTTAATTTTACAAAAAAATAATTCATGAACGAATACAAGGAGAAAATATTAAAGATTTGTAATGAGTCCAACAAGGATACCTTAATGGAAACCTTGAATATAGAATATATTGATGTGGGAGAGAATTATTTGGTAGCAAAAATGCCTGTTACCTCAAAGGTTCATCAACCAGATGGGGTTTTACATGGAGGAGCAACAGTGGCATTGGCCGAAAGTGTAGGAAGTGTGGCTTCCCATATTTTTTTGGATACAAAGGAATTTTTTGTTCGTGGTTTGGAAATCTCTGCCAATCATGTAAAGAGTATTCGAGAAGGAGATGTCTATGCCAGGGCTGAAGTAATTCATAAAGGTCGTACAACACAGATTTGGGATATTAAAGTCACGGATAAAGATGGGAACCTAATTTCAATTTGCAAACTTACTACCATTGCCTTACCTAAAAAATAGTATGTCTTTAAGTTTTTTGGATAAAATTAATGAGCAGTTCCGTAAAAATCTTCCCTTTGTTGCCTATAGGAAACCCAATGAGGTAGAAGTAAAGGTGATTTTTCAAAAAGACCAAGAATTACATTATGTGAACGACTTTACCGAGAGTGGCTTTGTTTTTGCGCCTTTCGATGGGGATAGTCCAGCAATTTTGATAAAAAACGAGAAAGTATTTGTTGAAAGTTTTGAGCCCAATCCAATACATCTAGAGAGTAATGCAATTGAGTCATTCAACCAAGAATCGGATAAGGAATTTTACCTAGAAACAATTAAAAAAGCCATAGATAAAATTGCTGCGGGCGCCATAAATAAAGTAGTTCTTTCCCGAAGTATTGATGTGGAGACCTCCAAGACACCTTTTGTAATGTTCAACGACCTATTGAATCAATACCTTACAGCTTTTTGTTATATCTGGTTCCACCCAAAAATTGGCTTATGGTTGGGGGCAACCCCCGAAATATTTCTAGAATCGCAGAACAATAAATTTAGGACTATGTCCTTGGCAGGGACTCAATTATATAGGGTAGGGGAAGAACCAAATTGGGAAGAAAAAGAACTTGAAGAACAGGGGATGGTAACTCAATTTATCCGCGATTCACTAAAAGACAAGGTTTCTTCACTAGTGGTATCTGAGGCCTTATCCACAAGGGCGGGAAATCTTTGGCATATAAAAACATCTGTATCCGGGAACATAAATAATTCAGGCCTTGAAGAAATTATAGGTGCCCTACACCCAACACCCGCTGTTTGCGGGCTACCAAAAATGGTGGCCAAGGAGTTTATATTAAATAATGAGAATTATGACAGACAATTCTATACCGGATTTTTGGGCGAATTAAATTTTAAGGAAGATATTAGCAGGACGTCATCCAGAAGAAATCAAGAAAATAAGGCCTATAGAACCATAAAGAACAAAACCTCATTGTTTGTGAATTTAAGATGTATGGAGCTATTGGAAAATAAGGTCAGGGTGTATGTTGGTGGTGGCATAACCAGTAGGTCGGTCCCCGAAGAGGAATGGCAAGAAACAATGGATAAAAGTAGTACCATGTTAAACATAGTTTTAAAGTAAACCAAAAAGCAGCATTGTATTGGTTTTAGAAATACCTGAGTTGTATTTTTGTAATAATGAAATATTCCACTATTCCCTCCGCACAGTCTGTTGTCTATCATTGCAAAGCAAGGGGCATAAGAAATATAATTATTTCTCCAGGGTCTAGAAATGCGCCCTTGACCATAAGTTTTTCGGAAGATCCGTATTTTAATTGTTTTAGTATCGTGGACGAACGCTGCGCTGCCTTTTTTGCTTTGGGCATAGCACAACAACTAAAGGAACCTACAGTAGTTTTGTGTACCTCCGGTAGCGCATTGTTAAATTATTATCCAGCTATTGCGGAAGCTTTCTATAGTGATATACCCCTTATTGTCCTATCTGCTGATAGGCCATCCTATAAAGTGGATATTGGGGACGGACAAACCATAAGGCAGGAAAATGTGTTTGAGAGGCACATTGGTCATTCTGCAAACCTAAAGCTGGATGTTGGTCATTCAACCCATAAAGTTAGGAAATATGACCCGGATCAATTGGCGGAAGATACTGTTGACCAATCTCAAACCCTGGTTCAAAAGTATAATGACAAAATACTTAACAAGGCCTTAAATATAGCCTCTGCCAATAATGCTCCGGTACATATAAATATTCCTTTCGAAGAGCCTTTGTATGAAACAGTGGAGGAATCCACACTTATGCCACAAATTAGTTTGTTGAAGGACCAAGGGGAAAATAGCCAGGAAGAATGGCAGGAATATGTTCATAGCTGGCAAAATGCTTCCCGAAAAATGGTGTTGGTGGGTGTAAATCCGCCTAACGGGATAGAACAAATGTATTTGGAAATTCTTGCAAAAGATCCAACGGTCGTGGTAATGACAGAATGTACCTCCAACTTATTTCATCCCAACTTTTTCCCCAGTATAGACAGTATCATAGCTCCGATTGAGAAATCCGCTGATAAGGAAGAATTGTTTAAAATGCTACGGCCAGAAATTGTCCTAACGTTTGGGGGACTTATTGTTTCCAAAAAAATAAAAGCATTTTTAAGGGATCATCCTCCCTTAATGCATTGGCATGTAAATCCTAAAAAGGCGTACAATACCTTTTTTTGTCTATCAAAACATTTTAAAACAAGTCCCAATGAACTATTTAAGAACCTTTTGGCAAACACCTCGGTTCAAGAAAGTGACTATTACGACTTTTGGGCAAAAAGGAAAGATCATTACAAGTTAAGGAGAGAACAGTACTTGCTGGAAATACCATTTTCGGACATGTGGGTATTCCATAAGGCCCTGGAAAGCATTCCAAGTAATTATCAACTACAATTATCCAACAGTTCCACTGTTAGATATGCCCAATTATTCGATTTGGAGCCCTCTATCCGCGTTTTTTGCAATAGAGGCACCAGTGGTATAGACGGTAGCACTTCAACAGCTATCGGGGCTTCGATTTATGATAACAACCCCACATTGTTGATAACGGGCGATTTGAGTTTTCTCTATGACAGTAATGGTTTATGGAATAATTATATTAAGCCTAATTTTAGAATAATAGTTATCAATAATGGCGGCGGAGGCATTTTTAGGATCTTACCGGGCAAAGAGGAAACCGACAATTTTAACACCTTTTTTGAGACAACGCATAAGCTTAAGATACAATCTATAGCTGACATGTATAACATTGAATTTGAGTCCGTTTCGAATAAAATCGATTTAATTAAGGCTTTGGGTAATTTTTATAAAGAGTCCGAAAAACCAAAAATCCTGGAAATAAAAACCCCAAGAATATTAAATGACAATATTTTGCTTAGTTATTTTGATTTCATATCTTAGAAGGATATTAATCTAATCATTAAGAATATTAATAATTATGAGCAAAAGAGATGAATTAATCGAAAAATACGCTGCAGACATCAAGGACAAATTTGGTGAAACACCTAATATGGATTTATTAAAGAAGGTGACCATCGGATTGGGTCCATCGATATATAACATGGATGCATCAAAAGTGTCCGGATCGGATGATAAAGAATTACAAACGGTTAAAAATAACTTCCTGATTAAAAAACTTGGATTAAAAGATAGCCCGCAATTAATGGATGCTATCAAAACCGTGACAGATAAATACGGTAGTTCTGTGAAGAGTAAGCACAGGGCAGTAGTTTATTATATGTTGGCGAAACACTTTAAAAAGGAGTCCGTATATAAATAATAGTCTCTGTAGTATGAGTCGTCCTAAAATAGGTTGACGGTTTTTAAAGAATATATATTAGACCTGTGAATTTAACTTCACA
The DNA here is from genome assembly GCF_023016025.1 of Arenibacter sp. S6351L. Classification (NCBI taxonomy): domain Bacteria; kingdom Pseudomonadati; phylum Bacteroidota; class Flavobacteriia; order Flavobacteriales; family Flavobacteriaceae; genus Arenibacter; species Arenibacter sp. S6351L. The sequence continues at coordinate 116,380 of NZ_JALKBB010000020.1, forward strand.
GGTTTTTTGTTATGTATAAAATTAGG
>NZ_JALKBB010000021.1:0-116081 GCF_023016025.1 Arenibacter sp. S6351L
GCTTTCGCTAAACTTGCTTTTCTTCATGTGACAGTTAAAATTTAAAATTAATAAATTCGAATTTTATACTGTCCTATTTTTAGGGAAGGCTACAGTCTCATTAGACGATGTTCTACAAAATGGACAAACATCATTATCTATTTTTTTAGAAAACCAATCAACACTTACTGTTCTTCCATATTGGTCAAGAGCAGCTTGACTATATTCAACATTACTAGATTGTACTTTTTTCACTAGAATTTGACGAGTTCTTAAATATTCTATTTCCTGCGAAATACTTATTTCATCATCCTTTAATTGATTAATCTTTGTAGTGATATTGTTAGTTGTTCCTATTTCAATTTGCGGCAGACCATCTTTGGCGATTCGCATAGGTATTGTTCTTAAATGTCGCATATAACTAACTGTACTCCAAGTATCACTTGGGTATGGCGCTTGGTTTAATAAACCAAATTCTTTAGCTCTTAAATAATAAGTCTTAATTTGAGAATCCCATTTTTCAGCGAGTTTTTGATTATTCTCTATTTCTTTTTCTAAAATAGTTTGTTCCTTCGTAAGTTCTTTTATTTCTTCTTGTGCTTTTAAAATCTTATTATCAATAGCTCCAAGAATATAAGGAAAAATAGTTTTGAGTTTTTCTCTATGTTCATAGGTATCTGACCGATATAATAAAGTTCTAGGGTTAGCAATAATATATTGGGGTTGAAAAACAAAGGAAACCATATCTCTAAAACTTGGTCTAGTTTTAAAACCTGAATCTGAATCTGGTTCAAAACCTAAATTAGATAATTGCGCTAATTCATCTAACCTGTATTTAACTTGGGTATAATTATGGGTCTTATCCTTTATTGTCGCGGGTATTTTGTCTATTTTAAGACTTTCTAACATAACCATATCTCCGGAAGACTGGTTTTCACCAGGTTCCTTCCTAGCCAATAATAACTCACTATTACCTAATGCTATTAAAATACCAAACCAACTGGTTTTATTCCTAATCAATCCAGTAGGTATTTGACACTTACTACTTGCTAAACAATAATCTACTATTGTAATCAAAGCAGATTTACCTCTTTCACTATCACCTGTAATTACATTGATTTTATTTGTTTTAAATTCAATTTCTCTTATTGGTAAAGATTCATTCTTTGGCCATAATATTATTTTGGAAATTCTAAAATTCATTTTAAAATGTAATATTTAAATAATTTGTTAATTGGCTAATTTCATATTTGGCAAACCAAGCTCCAAGCCTTCTGGATGCTAAAATGATATTATTATAGTCTTGAGGTAATTGCAAGCTTGGATTTGTCTGAGAAAGAGAGCCTATTTTAAAATCATTGTTGTTTATAGAAAGTAGATTGGCCGCAAATGCTACCCTAAGAGAATTAAAAGTGATATCTGACATATCTTCCATTCTTTTTTGAAGCCCTATAAATATTCCCTTATCCTCTATTAAGGTATTAATCAAACTACCTGAGTTAAAATTTCTTCTACAAATTAATTCACAAGAAGTTTTACTAAATACAATGGGTAAAACAGGCATTAATAATAGTAAGTCCGGATTATTTTTAGCAGAATGATAACTAGAATAAAACTTAACAAACTCCCATAAACTATGCGCACCAAGTACATTATTATGCATTACATCATATTCTTCAATTTCACTTAAGTAAATAATTTTTTCCATAGTGGATGCCATCCGATTATAATTTTGTTAGCTAGCCTGTGGTAAGCACCTCTAGTCGTGTAATTTTGCTCGGTATCTATTCCACAAAGCTTTTCTTTATGATTTATTGTTTTGTAATATATTTCATAACCTTTTTTATCATCTGATGAATATCCAGAAAGTTTACAAGTAGGTTTAAATATCATATCCCATCTATCGATAAGATTACCTTCAAATTGTTTCCAATCTTGAATTGTAATGTTTGCCTCTTTTGCAAATCTTGTTTTTTCTGATGAAGCTCTTAAATAATCATTAATAGCCATAATTTTTTCATCCTCATCTGCATCGATTTGTTCTAATTGCTTAACGAAATTTTCAACTTTATGTCTTTTTACATCACTGCCAGAAACAGGTAAATTTTCAATTGTCTTTTCGATAAATGGCCGACTAGAATATTGGGCAATAAGTCGATTAGATAGAGATATAAACGAATCAACTTCGAGCCAAGCTTCATTATTACTATTCCAACTGTCGACGATCTTTTGAAAGGCCCAACCAATAAAATTTTGATAAATGTTATCAAAAGGGACTTCCTTCCCAATTTTCATATTATTCCTAATACCCTCTTTAAACATTGGATGCTTTGAAGAAGTGTTATCAAAAACTTTTATTTTTTTTATTAGTTCTTTTAGTTCTTCGTCCTTGTAAGCTAATACTTTGGTTATGAGAGGCTTCATATTGCCTGTATGTTTAGCTCCAATTTCTTTTAATAATAATATGCAGTTGTCGAGTTCTGCTTCATCCTTCGCATTTGAAAATTTCCAAACTAGTCGACCAGTAGGGATTTTTCTATTTGAGACCATAAAAAAATGACAATCTTTAATATCAATAGAACTCTCTTTAATTTTATCTAACCAAATTCCTAAAGTTTTCCACAAATCACTACTTAAATCGGCAAAAGGAAGTTTACTTGAGATACTACTTTTGTCCTGTTCGTAAATTTCATTTTCTCCATTTACATTTTTTTTGACAACAATATCATCTCCACATTCAATTCCAACAAAACCACCAGTCTTTAATTCACTTAACCAAAATACTGCTCTTTCAATTTGAAAAAGGTATCCAAGCATTTGTCCAGGCGCATCGGTTAATGTATTTTTTGGCATTGAAAAAATTCTAACGATAAATATACAGAACTTTAACAATAAAAAGTTTACAGAGTTTCATAATCATTTGAAAGCTAGACAGAGTAATCGTATTTCACTCACATTACACTTCTTTACCAATAATACTTTTAGTTTGTGTTCCATTACACCACAAACCGAAAGTTTTAGTTGAAAAAATTAAACAAATTGTGGTGCCAAATAAGCCCTATACACATCCAGTCATAAAAATCCAGCATACCTTTCATTTTTACGAGATTCAAGCTAATTATAGTATAGTAGGAATGTAGTTAAATTATTGTTTAATATTACTCAACTCTCCACCTCCCCATACAATTCCCTCCCCCACTCTACCAATTCCCTTTCCGGATAGTCCATGTTCTGAAATAAAGCTTCAAATTCACCCTCCAATTCGTTAATTGCATTTTTGCCAGTAATGCGAATCCTGGTTTCATAGTTATTCTTGGTTCCATTACCAGTAAAATTCAAGGAGCCCAAATACGCAATCCCATCATCGATCAAGTACATTTTTCCGTGAACAAAAGGATGCGAATAGGAGTTACTTTCAGGAGTTATAAATACCTTGAATGGAAATAACTGTCTGTAGGAATATCTGTAGATTTTGGCGTTCCTAATTTTCGATGTGTAATGCCGAATCAAGAGCCAAACCAGAAGCAAAGGAATACCTCCCCATAAAACCATGCGATCCTGCATACTATATACAATTACACCTAGCAGAAGAATCATTACCATCAAAAAAAAGTAAAGCCATCGTTTTATGTTGATCCATTTTAATCGAAGGGTCTTTGCATCTATATTAATACTTCTGTCCTGAATAATAAGTTGGTGGATATTCTTTTGTCTATCCCCGTAAAAATCCTCTATGGTATCCATAGTTATCAGTTGCACCTCAACACCCCTATAATGCAGATCGAGCAATTTCTTGACCAAAAAGGGAGAAAGATATGGCGATACAATTTTTACCGATCGTTTTGAATTCTCGATTTCTTCCATCAATTTTTTACCGGCTCCAGTACCGATGTATATATCGCAGATGGCCTTATTAAAATACATGGTTTCCGCTTTATTGTTGACCTATTAAATTACAAAACTCGAAGCTTTTATTAAAACGGATTTAACCCCAAAGCCATTAGTTATCAACAAATTAAGGCTGTTTTAGCTTTAATGGTAGAAATTTCCGAACGTCCATATGGATCCGCTCAAAGTTTTCCCTTATCAGACCATCCCCGATAAGGTACTTAGGTTTGGGAAGCCCTTTGACAATATTGGGTTTTGGAAATCTTACTTTTTTATCCTTGCCATCTGCGAAGGCAATAAACTCTCCTTCCTTCAATCTAAAAAATTCATCCGCCCGGATCTTGCTTACCTCCCTCTCCCCTTTGGTTATCCTGGTATCAAATTTTAACGTATTCTGCCCTTTACTAACACTCTTCGTCGGCCGTTTTACGAGTTCAAAAAAACGTTCGTAATATCTGGCGGTATCGGGATCATTTGCCTTTCCAAAAAACTGGTAGGATAGATTACTTAAAATGGCCCGGCTGGCTTTGTCCCCATACATCATATCATTTTGAATTTTATCCTGTAGCACATAGATGGTGGCAACGTCATAACTTCTTAGAGTCGCTGGAATTCTATGCATATTAAGCAATCGTATGGTAGGCGCTTCTTCAATCAAAACGAAGGAACGTTGGCGGCCACGGTTGCTCATTTGCTTGGTAATAGTATGTATAATAGTAGCAATCACTGGGGAATAGGCCGTCTCGAATTTAGGATTGTTCACTATGGAAACTACTGACGGATGTTCGGGATTATTTATATCCAAAGGTACTTCATCGGCGGACAGTGCCATAAATATGCGTTGGGTACTTATCTTTTTAAGAGCGTTGGCCAGCGTGCTCATTACCCCTGCTGTTTGGCGTTCAGAATCCTTTCCTGAAATAAAGGCATCCGCCATAGCCTTGGAAGTAAAGTCGGAACTCAAAAACTGTATCAAATTTTCTGTATCCAAATATTGGTAGGTGGCAATTAAGTGTGGAAGAGTACAATATTCCCCATGGCTGGTCTTCAGTTTCCAAATAAGACCGCCCAATAGTCCTTCCACAGCATCGTTAAAGAACTTTGAGGAACCCATGGCAATAGTCTCGCGTTGCTCCAAAAGGTTCTCCAAAAGCACTCTAGAAACCTCATTAACACTTTCTTCGTCCTCCATATAGCGCGGTGCAATGGGGTTCACTCGTTGATGAATATCATCAAAGGAAATAATATGAAACGGTATTTCGGTGTTGTTAAATAAGGGATAGGCCATTTCTGTAATCTCAAAATCCTTGTAATCATGGATGACCCCTGCAAATTGATGCTTGTTGAAGTGTTTCAAAAAATTATAGACCACGCTTTCCGTTTTGCCACTTCCCGCCGACCCAATTATAGAAGCCCCACGCCTAATGTTTTTCAGGACCAGGCTACCGTTCAATAAATCGAACTTCACCTTATATCTTTTGGGTTCTATGGCAGTTCCAAAATTATAATTGAAGTATATAAATATTCCCAAGTTTGTCACCTGAAAAGGTATTAACCAAAACAATACTATTTTGATAAAAACTGGCCACCCAAATAAGGATAGTAATCCGCCTCCTAGAACAAGCAACAATATAAAGTTGATAGCAAATGGATACTTGTTTTTCTTAAAGGACAGATATTGCAAAGCCATGGCCGCCACATAGATAAATACAGAAAGTAAAACCGTAATTTTCATCTTGGATTATTTAGAAACATCTAATAATTCCTGGCATTCTTAAATACCTATGGAACTGGAGGTTTTGGCCACGTCTATTACCTTTTTAAATTGTTTAATGGCCTGAAGGGCTGCTTCCACCTTATTGGTGGGAATATTAAGTTTGGGAATTTGTACCCCGGTAGTACCCATAAGTTTAAAGGCAGCACTACGTTCATTGGTCGGAAGTCCCAAGAGATGGGCGAAATAAATTTTAGGGTCATGGATATAGGTCTTACGGGCTTGGTACGACTCCACAAAATTTCGTTTGTATTTAAATAGGATATCAAACCGCTTTTCCGCATTGTCATAAAACTGATCTCTCCTAAACCCACGTTTGACCATTTTGCCGTTAAGTTTGGACTCTGATTCCATGTATTTGCTCCCTGGAGAAAGACTAAATCTATTGGAAACATCCTTTCTACTCACAATGATATGGACATGGGTTTGTAGTCCTGGCTTTTTCATCCCCTGCACAACGACCTTGCCATCGATACGATGTGGGATTTGAGCATTGAGCATAGCGATTTCATTTTGCATAGTTTTGACATTGCCGGCAATCTCGCCCCTTTCCACTTTACGGATTTCATTTTCAAGTTTTACAATCTGTGCCCTGTACACCTGATTGTCTTTCACCTGTCTATCAAACCCTTTAAAGGCGCGTTCATACTCCAGCTTCGCATAGTATTTGATACTGTCTACGGACACAGGATTATCACGATGGAAAGAAGCCGCGTAGTCCTTCATGACCTCTCTCACATATTCCTTTAAAAGTTTTGGGTCATTGTTGATGTGATTAAGTTCTCTTTGACTGGGACTGATGGTAATAGAATAGAACTTGGGTTCCTGCTTTTTCAATTTAGCGGTATTGCCGTCAATCTCCTTGACTACCTGCTCTGGGGAGATACGGTCATGGTTCTGATCAAAGAACTGTTCTTGCTGATCCAATCCTTTTCCCTTGTTCTCCTTCTCCAAATAGTCGACAAAATCCGACGAGCTCTGGGAAAAGGTCGTGTCCAAATGTTGTTTGGTGATACTGATATACATAACGCTATTCTTCTTTTATTTTCAATTTCAGTTGTTCGAACTCTTCAGTGGTCATATCCAATTGCAGTTTGGATTTGCCAAAATTGCTTTTCACCACGTGTATCTTTTTGACCAAAGCCATCATTTCCGACTTCTTTTGGTTTAGGTCGCGTTGAAGATTGGTGTGCTGTCTTTTTAGGACAATAGCTTCCTCTATCTTTTGAAAAAAAGCATCCCTTTCAGGGTTGTCCTCCTGACCTTCCATTAACAATGGTGCCTGTCGTGACTTCTTTCTGGGCGAGTGTTCAAATAGAAGTTCCAGCATGGCAGTTGTGGGTTTGGTCTGATGCTTTTCTATATCCTTTATAATCCCGATCATAGAATTGATACGCCTTTTGATATTGGCCTCCATGTCCCACAAATTGGGACCAAAATCTTGAAAGGGGGATAACTGATATTTCTCAAAAAAATCCATCATGCCTTCCAGAACATCACTATGTGTTTTTTCATATTTTTTTGAAAAAATCCGAAACCGGTTCACAGTTTCCAGCAGAAAATTGATACGTGCAAATTGTACTTTCATGACTTTCATATTTACTGGGACAATGCTGCCCAGCTATAGTGGGACTTCCCAAGGCCTCTATCCTATTACGCTTCTTTTTCAACAGGTTTAAAATTTAATTTTACAATTTAAACAACTGATAATCAATTGTTTAAAAACAAATCAACCTCCACAACGTCGCAGCGCGCGTTGTCCTCTTGCTATTCCTTTTTCCCCGCAGGGTCAAATTTTCAGACTTCCTCCCAATTTAGTGTTGTCCTGTTTTTCTGAATTCTTCTTGAAAAATTTTAAGAGTTTTGAAGAGGGATTTTTGAGGAATTATCAACTAATGTTTAAAAACGCTTCGAATCCCGTAAAAAAAGAAAGGGCAGCTATTAGCTACCCTTTTACTTTTGGATTAAATATTCTTAAACTTTAAATATAAATTTATAGGTATAGCGTTTTTTAAATGATTCCTCCTTGATAATTTTTCATAATCAATTCTGTTCAGCTTACAATATTCCTTGATCTGAAAAACTGAAATATTTCCCATTGGGTACAAGTATCAAATGATCCAAAACCTTTATATCGAAAAGAACGGCGGCATTTTTTATCTTCTCGGTCAAATCCGTATCCGCCCTACTCGGTTTCAAAGTTCCTGACGGATGGTTATGGACCAAAATTACGGCCGTAGATAAGGTTTTTAGGATTACGGCAAAGAGTATCCGTAAATCCACCAAAGTGCCCGTAATTCCTCCAGTAGATACCTGATAGGTTCCTTTGACCCTATTGGAGTTGTTCAACAGAAGAACTTTAAAGGTCTCCTGTAACCCTATAGTGTCCTTGTTCCAGGTTTCATACAATAGTTTGGCAACATGCATGGAATCGCAAAGGGATGCAGAGTCGAAAGTCCCTAATTTGTCGCAATAACTGATCTTAATTTCGTTAACTTCGCTTTTCATTGTTGTCTTATTTAAGGTTAATAATGAAAAGAGGGCGGTACTATGGTCAGTGCGCCCTCTTTTATTTTTAATATTCGCTGGGCAACATCAAGGTATTGTCCACAAAGAACAACCTGAGTTCGTCCAACGGAAAATCTGTAATATGATATTTATGGCTTTCGAAGATGTTGCCATTGCCGTCACTGTAATCAATGCTGGCTTCGTATCCCATCACCTCTTTTTCTTCCTCTGAAAATCTTCTGAAATCGATTGTAATAAATCGACTTTTGTTCATCAAACTTTTGGCGATTACGGAGGCATCCGTAACTAGCCAAAAACATTCGGCTTCATTGGCAAGGTATTTTATCCCATTGGTAAACCTAGTCTTCAATAGGGGTATTTGAAATAGCATTTCAGAACCGTTAAAATGTTGTAACCCTTCCCTTATTTCCTTAGTTTTGCAGTTCATTATTGATAGATTTATAGTTAATAATGATAAGATTTAGAGGGCGTTTAATTTCGGGAACGCCCTCTTTTGTTTTCTTGAATCTGCTATGACTTGTTTCCCAGCAGCAAGATCTCATCTGCTACCACTTCGGTAACATAGCGCGTATTACCATCGTCCGCGATATAAGTCCGGCTTTTTAGTTTACCTGTTATACCCACTTCTTTGCCCTTTCCGGCGTACTTCTCCACGATCTCGGCAGTTTTCCCCCAAGCTACAACGGTGTGCCAGTCGGTACTTTGGACCTTCTCTCCATTGGCATTTTTGTAATGCTCATTGGTTGCCAGTTGAAAACGTGCCACCTTTTTACCACTTTCAAGATTCGTAATCGCTGGAACATCCCCGATGTTCCCTATCAACTGTACATGGTTTCTTAATTTGCTCATAATTGAAAATATTTATGTCCACATTGTTGCAGACGGTTAATAATTGATTTAAAAATGATTTACTTTTTATATCTCGAGCGTTTTCCTTTTTTTGATTTTTTTGTACGGTTTCATTTTTAGGATTTGGATACGCTTTCATGATTTCCTGTTTTAGACTTACTTCCCATAGTGCTCTCACTGTTACCTTTTTTGATGCTATACAGTGCACAACATTCGAACTTGGCAAGACGTATAAATAAGAGCGAGTGGAGCCTGCCCAGAGCGCAGGCGAAGGAGCCTGGTTTATGCCGTCGAACAAGACCGAATGTTGTTATTTCGCTATAGAAAAAAGGTTAGAGGGGCTGAGGAAGAGGTAAGTATAGAACATCCAATGAAAAGAAAACAGAACCTATGAAACGGTACAAAATGAACTTTAAAGATTCCGATCAGTTCTTACCCTCATATGCAGCGCCTTTGTTCAGTTTTACAACGATTAATTTTTTGAATGAAGTGGGCAAAGCGGACTTGAGCCATTTTTTTATGGATGGGGAGAGGCTGGGACCCATAAAACAATGGCTCGTGTCCAAGATGGGCGTGAGGCTTATTGCCCGAAATGTAATGTAGGAGCAATGTGCCGAAGAGTCGGCACCCTTAAATAGAATTACCAATATTTATTCCAATATGGGAAAGTATGTTCTTGATTGCCATTTAGCATTATCGAACTCTCCCCATATCAAGGGATGGGAACTAGCGGCATGCACCTTATTTTTTAAAGTAGGATATACTTCCCATTTTGAATTTCTCTCCGGCCACATCCCCTTGCGATTAAGTCCACAAGCAATAAGCTTTTGGATCATCTCAAAGGAAAGTAACATATAGTCCTTCTGTTTAATGTTAACTCCCGTACGATAGGCACCCATTCTGAAATATCCTGCATCTTTGCCCTTGTCCTTGTCCGCCCTACACCTTGTATTTCTGGACACATCTTCCAGATCGGTTTCCCGAAGGAGCGGAGAAAGACAGTCACTATACGACACATCGTTCAGGGTGCCACAGACGAGAATCAATTCCTTTCCTTCTGCTTTCATTTTGTCATAGATGGAGGCAACCTTCCTGGCTTGTATTTTTCTTTTTGATTCGTTGTCCGATGAAAACTGACTGGAAAGGATATAAACCGTTTCCCCTTCAGGTGTGGTTATAGTATATTCTTGGCAATCAATATCAAAAATGGGATCTGCCCTATCCACAAAATCCAATCCATGACTTTTTACGGCATCCAATCGATAACCGTTTTTGGTCAATATTCCCATGCTTAATCCACGGGCATCATTCCCTTCCAGGACCAAGACCTGATCGTAGGGAGAGATATCATATTCCCTTAAGAACGTACTATTGAAATCCATTAATGATGCCTTGTCCTCAATCTCCTGTAGTATTAAAATATCCGGGTTTATTTCCGCGATCAACCGCGCCTTATTTAGGATTGCTTTATGATCGATTGCCACTGAATGTAGGGCTATCCATCCGTTCCAATCGGTAAGCAACGAAGCCCTATTTTCATTGGTAAAGCCTCTTTGTTTTAAAAATAGTTCCCCCTGTCTTTTTCTAAGTACCCCATAAGGGTGGTTATCTATTTTTTCAAATCCCAATAAAAAGGTAAGTTCCCGAATACGTTCAATATCATTTACACTTTTTTGCATTCTTGGCATTAGGGAATCAAGTTCCGAAATCCAATTGGTCACACATTTGCTCAGGCTGTTTCTTATCAAGCTTTTGTCACGATGAAAGAGATTTTCAATATTCAAGGTTGCTATTTTCATATTTGTTGTTTTTAAATTCGTTTATCTTTAGTGTTCTTGTCAAAAGAAATCAGATTGAACATTTGGCGCATACGGCTACGTAAGCGTTTTCCATAGCGTTGTTCTAATTCTTCGGCATTTAGGTTTGTGGTTATATGGGTAAGAATCTTAGTTTTTTGGAAGAGTTCGTGCCTGGAGACCAACACCTCCCCCATTACATTGCAATCGTCGCCAAAATATCTACCCAAAGGTTCTACTCCCAGATCGTCAATACAATAGAAGCGGCCATTACCATAATCTTCGATAATCTTATATCCAATATGATTAAAAGCAAAGGTGATGTTACGGGCAGGAATAATTTCATAGGTCCTTTTATGGGGGACAAGATGCCGTATCAATCGCATCATGCTTGTCTTGCCACATCCCACAGGACCAGTCAACAATATACCTTTGTTTGTATCTATTTCCATTTTCCTACAATTCTCGATATCCTTAACCATATAACTACATAACTTCAGGAAAGTGCCCTTGTCCTCTCCTCTAACCTTAAAACTTTTCCCGAATAGCGACCTGCCCTTGGCATCCAGATAAGTGAGCACTTTGGAAAAGTCGTAATCAATATGCTTTCCATCAAAGCTTCCCAGGCAGTATTCAATGCCACCTTCCACCAAAATATGTGGGCGCAGATTTTCCTTTTTATCACAAGGGTTCCTCATAATTTTTGTTTATTGTGATATCCAAGAAATCCGTTTTATGTTTTTTGTTCGATCTACCTAAAAATGCACCCTCTTGATCTGATTCCATGGCCCTTAGCATCCATTTTTTCGCCATGGCCTTCCAGTCCTCAATTGTTGATTTTCTACCTACCTTCCATCCCACACCTTGATAGTGATTGTAGAATTTGGGACCCTCCATTATCGGCCATTTATTTTTTTTAAAAAATTTAATAACAACATCTTCATTTTTTGGCTGGCGCTCTTTAGAGCGTTTATTTTCTGTTTTTATCTGTTTATTATAGTTTATATTAGGTACTAATGCTTGTTCCACTACCTGTTCATTACTTGTCCCTGTGGTCGTACCATTAGTTGTACAGAATTTGAGCAGCCTGATTTTACTGCCCTTGAATGGATTGTGGGATGGCATATACTGAAGGTATTTCCATTCGTCAAGTCTTCTGAGGCAACGGTGATATGTTGCCTTGGACCCAATTTTCGCCATTGCCATTACCTCTTCGCGATTAATGTAAAATTCCTCAGGAAATCGATTGATGTTCCAATATTGAAACAAGGCCATATACAAGCTCACATGTGTGGGATTTAACCTTGAATCTTTTGAAAATTGTTGAAATACCGTATTGAGGTGCCTTATATAATTCATCTTTTCCGTTTTGTATTTTTAACATGGTTATCTGTTAGAATCTTTTCTATTTGCCCGGCCTCGTAAAAAATGAGCCCTCCTATTTTTGTAAAAGACAAAGTGCCGTTCTGCCGAAATCTCTGTAATGTTCCAGGACTGATATTAAGTATATCCATAACCTGACTGCTTTTAAGCCACTCCTTTTTAATGACCTGGGCCTTATCCTCGTTCAATATTTCCCGTATCTCCTCGAGGAGTTCTTTCTTGAATTCCTTTAAATCTTCGGTAGTAAGTATATTTACTGGCATTCGTTCCTAATTTATTAAAGAACCTATGCAAAGGCGTTAGTTTCAATGTCTATACAAAATTGAAAAGGAGTTACAGATTATTTAGCCAAGTGCAGGTCAGTTGGCAAAAAAAATAATTGGGTAAATAGAGTGGAAAATTATTGTAAAATAGGTTGATTTTAGCCCATAGCTTTAAGTTTGCAAAGGAGTTCTTATAAATAGCCAATTGCTCTTTAACTGGCATTTTGTCAACTGTCCAGATCGGCCATCCAATTCAATAGTGAATGCTTGAGCTTATCTACAAATTTTGTGGGGTTCGAGCGATTTCTTAAACGAATAGAAGTATGGTGATAGTCACCTAAATCTGTGGCGGTAACCTGTTCCAATAAACGCATCACCATTTTTAAGCTGGCGTTTCCATGGTTAATGGCACCACTGTGATAGAGAGCAAAACCAAGTTCTGTAAGAGCTACCTTGGAACCTGTCCACTGGATTTGAGGAAAAGACAATTTTGAATCAGACCTATTAGGTACGGACATGTCTAATTTATTTTGGAGATATTGCTGAAAGCCCTGATATCCTAATATTTGGGCAATCAATCCGTCATGTGAAGTGCAAAATTGGGAATCAAAACTATAATTATGATGACCAGGGTAAGTAACTAGCCCCCTATTCTTTCTTAAGAAAAATTGAGAATCGAATGCTTTACTTTCCAGTTCAAGGTATAGAACTATATCCTTATGACTAGAGAGAAAGGCGGTTACTTCCTGCATTTTTTCATTGACAAAATCATCATCCCTGCCATAGGTGATATTAGGCACATCCAATTCGAAAGTAAGTTGATGAATATATTGCAGAAGAAGACCATAAACGAATGGTTTTTCCTTTTTAAAAAACTGAATTTCAGAAGCTTCATCAGGGAATCCATTTTTAATTACCTTGCTTCTGTATTCCTCCAAAGTATTTTGGCAAAAAGCGATAATTTTATCATAGGACACCAATGGGTTAAAGAACGACTGTTCAATCTGGAGTAGTTCCGATTCTATTTCCGTCTGTGACCTTATCCAATCCATTAAATTTCATTCTTACGTCATGAGTTAAACAATGGCATCAAACAAAATCAAATCCTACTATCGCTTCATGACAATCTCAATATCTTAAAAAAAGAACATAGAAAAAAGTCGTGGAGATCGTCATTTATAAAAGCGAAGTTGCTATTTATAAATCAAGGGTAAGTAAAAAACGATAGTCCGTGATTTTAATGAAATAAATATAAATGTTGAAAGTCCTGAAATTGTAGAATAATAAAGCTTAAGGTAATAAGCTATTGGACTATAAAAATATTTCCTGTATTTATCGATGTCGCATATTAGCCTTTGCAAAACTAAAAATGCGTGCATTCAAGTCTATGGAAGCATCATAACTTAGGGCATTCTCATGTCCAGAATCATAATCGATATCCATCAATATTGGAGTTATGGCTTGATTGTATTTTTGAAGCTTGGCAATATATTTACCGCTATCCCACAAGGGTATCCTATCATCATTATTGCTTGGCATAATTAAAGTGGCGGGATAATATCTATTGGCACTTAAATTTAAGTATGGGTCCATTCGTACAAGCCCAAGGCATTCCAAGCTATCCTTTACTGTACCATACTCAATATAACTGGTACTGCTGGACATCGTAGAGGATTCAAGTCCAAACGGATGCAATCGCGGCACTTCGGCTATAAAGGATGAATATAATTCAGGACATTCATTGACCGCCATACCTGCCGTAATACCACCAGCGCTATTGGTATAAAGAGAGACCAAGCCTTTTCGGGTATATCCCATTTTAATCAAGGATTGGGTGCAAGCGATAAGATCCTTCCAAGAATTATATTTTAAGGTTTTCATTCCCTGAGTGTGCCATTCTTCTCCCTTTTCTCCTCCACCACGAACATGCGGGAAGGCTAGAATTCCCCCTTGTTTTACCCAATCCAGATACGTAGGTGAAAAGAAGGGACTCATACTTTCTCCATAAGCGCCGTACACGTACATAAATACTTCGTTATTGGAATCAAGAGGCAAATCTTTCTTATAGACTAAGGAAAGAGGAACTTCGACCCCATCATGGGAAGTGACCATAATTTGTTTAGAGACCATGTCCTGGAATTCTGGAAAGTGGGCAGACTCCAAAAGTCCTTCATCACTAAATTTTCCTTGCAAATCTATATTATACCGAATGTAGTTTGACGTCCAACCATCCATTCCTAAACCAATATGGTCGTGAGCAACGGATTCTCCAAAAAAAGTGGCATAACCAGGTGTAAATGGAGGTTTTAGCTGAACGGTATTTTGTAAATTATCAATGCGAAAAATAGAAATCTCAACACCAAATTTTTCTCGAATATAATAGATATTTTCTTTTGTAATTTCAAATTGGGTTATAGGCTCTTCCCGACTTCCACTATCGAGAATTAAGGGAGCATCAAAATTAGGGTTATCAATATTTACTTGACAAAGTTGGTTTCCGTCTGGAGTTGATCTTCGATATATAAAGTGTTGACCTCTTATTTCCCCCTGATTATAATAAACCTTATCTGAGGTCTTGAAGAAAGGCTTCCACCTCGGATTTCCTTTCATCACATCACTTAATTTGGCAATAAAACTATCATAAAACATACCCGATTTTGCAGCATATCCTATTATGTAAGAATCCAAACTAGAGCCTACCTTTACTTTTGGAAAATAATCCGGTTCTATTCCCAAGGAACTATCATCTCCGAAGATGGGAGTTCGTTTCTGAGGATTATCCCCAAGAAAATGAATAACAGAAAAAGATTCTCTCTTGTACTTAGCGCTTGCCTGTTCTACATAGGGAAAGTAAAGATATATTATCCCTGAACTATCGGGTAACCACTGTACTCCTCCAAAATCGGGATTAATATGTGTTATTTGGTCACTTAGAATTTTTTTAGCTTGCAAATCATAAATGAGAATGGTAGTGGTGAAGTCCTCATTTGGATTAAATCCTAATGCTATTTTACTTCCATCATAAGATGGTTGTAAATAGATTATATTTTTACTTTTACCAGGATAAGTACTGGAGTCAAAAAGTTTAATTTCCTTATCAGACAGCCTGTCCTTATAATATAATATATCAGCAGCTATTGATTCGTCATATCGTAAATAAAAGTAATTCCCATTTTCATCATTCCGTATCAAACTAATATTGCCTCTTGCTCTTCCTTCCAATTCTTGAAAGCGTTCTTGAAATTGTTTTAATAGATGATTATTTAAAAAATAGGATTCCGCCAAGGAATCCTGATCCTTCAACCATTTTTGAACTTGAGTATCCTGCAAATCCGTTAAATTGTGGTAATTATCCACCACTGTCATACCAAAAAGCTTTTGCGATTTAGGAATTGCGGTAATTTCTGGATAATTCCAAGAATCCGTTGCCTGCCAATTGTTACAGGAAGCAATAAAGCAAAAAAGACCAGAATACAATAAGATGTGCCTTATCATTGTTTTTTTGATTTTTATACATAGAAATCTAAGACCGGACGAAGCGGTCGCTCAATTTATAGTAAAATAAAGCCTTAATCTCTGTGTCCCCTTTTGGGCCTTTTAATTTTATCAGTATCTATAGGCCCATCATCTCCACCACCTTTAATTTTTGTCAAATTCTTTAATGCTCTTTTTTTGAAGTCTTCCATTTTTTTTCTCATGATTTCTAATTTTAATAGTTAATACATTAGTAGGTAATCCCAAGATAGCCCTTGATCTAAAAAACGACAAGAAACTTAACCTCCCATTTATAAATGACGTCTATCTTCTCTATTTTTTAGCTCCTTTAATAACTTCGAAGGGTACACCCCAGTCTTGGCATAAAATGCCTTAGAGAAAGATTCTCCTGTTTTAAACCCAAAGATATCGGCCAATCCTTGATAATTATATTTCAAAAGTTCAGGATCCTTCGAGAGCCTTTCTATGGCATCTGTAATTTTTAGATCTTTCAAATAATTGGGAAAGCTCATCTCTTTATAATGATTGATAATCACTGATAAATAAGTGGTATTGGTGTCCATTTGCTGTGCCAATTGGGACATATCAAGATCTTTGCTCAAATAAATTTCCGATTGTTCGAAGGCCTCTAGTTTCTCCAAAAGGTCATCTCTAATTTCTTTCGGAACTGAGGTAGGATGTTGAACTAACCTTCGGTCACTTGATTTTGGCCTATTCGTACCTTCCAAAAGTCTCTTGACCTTTATCTTCGTGTTTCTTGCCCGTACGTAAAAGTATACTCCGGTCACCAGGCCAAGAAATGCTATAATTCCCAATACCAAAATCAACATACTTTTGGCCTTTAACTTATCCTCTGCATTCTTCTTTTGCTGTTTTAAAAACGGAAGGTCATAAGCAAGTGTTGCCTGTTGAATTATTCCCTTTTGCTCGTTTGTCATTAGACTATCAAAATAAATTAGTTTTTCTATGGCCGCGATTTCACGATGCTGATCACCATTTAAACTATAATGCATCACCAGCTGTTGGTACACATCCTTAATTTTATCAAAAGGCTTATTTGTAACCGTTACTATGGAATCAATTTGCTGAAAGTATCTTATGGACAATGCATTATCTCCCGTTTGCTGAGCTATCTTGCCCAAATAATACAGTTTCATTGCCTTTTTATTTCCATCCAAAAGATGGGTATATCTCAGCAATGTGTCCCTAGAATTTTGAAATTTTCTTTCATAATAATCCAATTGGGCACCAACCATGACAAAATCCCGGTACTCCATAGAATCGTTCATCAATATCGCTTTACGTAAACCTGCATCGTAGTAATGTCTTGCAGAGTCTAATTGTGACAACCTAAGATGAGCTAGGGTAAGGTTGTACATCAAAATCATATAGTCACTAGAATGATTAATCTTATAATTATCGTCTTTTCTCAATAGTTTAAGCGACCTAGTATAAATATCCGCTGCCGCATGTGGCTGACCATTTAAATTGCGAATAGCGGCAATAGCCATGGAACAGGTAATTTGATCTTCCAAATTCATTTTTTCCACAGCAAGATTATAAGCAGTTATATAATTCTGTAGAGCTAAATTATAATCTCCATTATCATATAAAATAATTGCCTTAAGAATATAACCAAAGGTTGGATATTCTGGATGTTCACTATTCTCGGTCATTTTAATAATGGAATCCGAATAGGAAATGGCAAGCTCTGGTTCTTCAATAATTGTTCTATAATAATAGCCATTGGCCAATTCCAGCATATTGGATTCCATTTTAGCTTTAAGGATATGAACCTCTGTTAATCTTCGAAGCCTTTGAATATCATTATTTTCATAAGCATCATCCTCCAGGTCCATGATTCTTTCATAATTATGGTCAATGGAATAATCGGCATTTAGTATTATGGAATCCTGGGGTAATTTTACTTCATGGGAAAAACAGACCTTAACGATGGTACATAACATCACCATCCAGATCAAAATGTCCGAGCATGGAATGAGATATTTATTTGGACTACGGTTCATCATCAGGTATTTGTCCAAAGGTTTTTAAACTGATAAAAAATGCGTTGTAACAATGTAACCTCTTCTAATATGATTTCAACGCTACCAATCATATCCTGCTTAAATTGCAAGGTTTTGCCATAGGTGGTCACAAGGTTATTGACCTTTACATAAACCACATATCCCTCGTTGTCACCGGTTCTTGGAACTTCAGAAATTATCTCCACCTCACCGTTTATTGTGCCCCATTCTCGATAAGGATAATTTTCCAATTTTATAATGACGTGTTGCCCTGGCTTAATTTTTCCTGAATTGCGGATTGGCACCTTACACTTACCCAATAACCTATCCCCATCCATAGGCACTACCGTAAAAACAATCTGGCCCTCCTTTATATTTTGATGATTTCCCCAAACTTCGAAAAAAGATACACGCCCTGAGATAGGGCTTTTCAACAAATACTGATCCTCCCATTCGGTTAAGGCAGAAATTAGTTCCTCCTGTTCCAATTCCAACTTGGAACTATAGATATTCTCATTTTTGAGCCTGATGTTATCGAACTGCATTTGTGAGTTTCGAATACGGGACTCCTCCAAACGCAAGTAGTTTAACTGCTGTTCCTGATTCCCAAATTCTCGTTTAACTTTCAAATATTCAGTTTCCTTTTTTTCCAGGTCCCGCTGTGAAATCACACCCTTAACGAAAAGGTCTTGATATCTGTTTAAGTCGATTTGGACTATTTCCAGATCACGTTGAAGAACAAGTATTTCTTCCATTTTATTATTAATGGCATTTGTTTGTCCAATACGCTGTTGATGAAGTTGATTTTCTTCCAAGGCACCGTTGTCCAAAGACCTATATATTACAAGGTTTCGATAAGCATTAAGAAATCTATTATAAAATGGGCGGACAATACTGCCCAACCTTAAATGACTAGGAAATTGATGCGCTAGGTCCTCTAGTTTCAAAACCAAGGGATACTCCGATGTTAGTTTCTGTTTTAATTCTATTATATCTTTTGCATTTCCAGTGTTTTCCAAAACTCCTAAAACGGCATCTTTGGCAACCGTATCACCTGCCCTATTATTTACTTCTGCAATTCTACCTGTCCGTGTGGCTTTAATGTGTATCGGAGGATTCAAAGTGGTCAACAAAACAGATGCCTTTACATAATCGCTATAAGAAAAGAAAGAGGCGAACAATATGGTGAAGACGAAAAAACCAAACACCAGTACTATTCCCCAACGGAACATCCAATTGGGGCCTCTTTTAATGTAGGCTTCTTTCTCGTAGATATATATACCTTCTTCTTCCATAATATCTATAATTGATTCATGATTAGTTGGTAATATATTCCCTTCTCTTCCACAAGTTGAAGGTGGTTACCTTTTTCCACGACCTTCCCTTTATTCATTACGTATATCTGATCGGCCCTTCGCACTGTAGATAAGCGGTGGGCCACTATAACAACCGTCTTTCCCTTATAAAAAGACCTTAAATTATCTGTTATTACCTTTTCATTATCGGCATCCAAGGCACTAGTTGCTTCATCAAAAAAAAGATAGTGCGGATTTTTATAAATGGCCCTCGCAATGAGTAGGCGTTGCTTTTCCCCTCCACTGAGAAGACTCCCTTGTTCTCCTATATGGGTATCATAACCCAAAGGAAGATTATCAACCAGTTCGGTAAGGTTCGCCATGGCGATAGCTTCCATCAATCGTTTCCGATCAGTAGGCTTGTTCGCCCTGGATTCTGTAATGTTCCTCTCCAAAGAATCATTAAATAGGATTCCATTTTGAAGTACTGCTCCACAGACCTCCCGCCATTTTTTGGTATTCAACCATTTTAGGTTTTCCTTTCCAATTTTTATGTTGCCATTTCTAGGCTCATATAGTTTGAGCAATAATTTTATTAAGGTGGTCTTCCCTGAACCACTGTGACCCACTATGGCCGTAATTTTTCCTTGTGGAATGGTCAGGGTGATATCTTCCAATATCTTAGGTGATGCCTCTTCCCCATATCTAAATTCCAAATTCGTTATTGCAATATCTCCGATTCCAATGGTATTGGTCTTATTATTAGTCTGGACTTCTGACTTCCGGGAATGGACCTCGGAGAGTCGCTTTAATGATAAGGTAGCGCGCTGTAATCCCACAATAAAATCCAATGTGTTTGAAATAGGTATGGAAAGACTGCCCACTATGAATTGAATTGCCAACATAGTACCAAGAGTTATTTCTCCGAATACAACCGCTTTTGCTGACCAAAAAATTATCAGTATGCTGGTCATTTCGTTAAGAAGGGAACCTCCCTTTAATTGAACTTGATCTATTTTTAGGGCTTTGATCTTTAAACCGTACAAATTTCCTTGAACTTTTTTCCATTCCAATTTTCGGCGTAGATCGGACCCATTAAGCTTAATTTCACTCACGGCTGTTATTAATTGTATCAAAAGGGATTGATCTTGACGATTCATGTTGAAAAGTTTATGATCCAAAATGGCCTTTCTCTTTAAAAAAAGTAATGTCCAACCCATAAATAATAACGTGCCGGCCATGAAAATTATCAAAACATCCATATTGAAATACCCAAGCACAATTCCAAAGACCAATATGCTAAAGAGGTCAAAGGCAATGGAAAGTGATCTACCTCCTAAAAAGTCCTCTATGCGTTGGTGATCATAAATGCGCTGCATAAAATCGCCAGTGGTCTTAGAATGAAAATAAGAGTTGGGGAGAAGCAACAGTTTGTCCAAAAAATCCGAAATCATAGAAATATTTATTTGCGTGGACATATGCAGTAATAACCAATCCCGGATAAGTTCGGATGCCAAGCGGGTCAAAAAAAGAAAAACTTGGGCAATAACTACAAGTTGTATAAAACTTATGTCTCCATAGTCAATACCATAATCCACAATACTCTGAGTTAGAAAAGGAAGTAAGAATTGGATGATGGAGGCAAGAAAAAGACCAAGGCACAATTGTCCAATATAATTTTTAAAGGGTAGAAGATACTTATATAGATATGTTAAACCAATTTTACCATTATCCTGGTCTGGAACACTACTAAATGTGTTTTTGGGTTCAAGCAGTAAAAGGACGCCCTTCCCATTCTGTTTTCCGCTCCATTTTTCAATGAATTCCTTATGGCAATATTTAATCAGTCCCACAGCCGGGTCGGAAACATAAATGAATTTATTGGAAGTTTGGTATACCACAATAAAATGGTTGCTTTCCCAATGCGCTATTACTGGTAAAGGCACATCCCGAACCAGCTCCTTCATATCCGATCGTATCCCTATAGCTTCGATACCAATAGTCTCCAGTGCCTCTGAAAGGCCTGCCATGGACACACCCCCCTTTTGCTGATGCGAAATCTTCCTTAGGTACTCTAAATTATACTCCTGCCCGTAATGTTTCGCTATGATTTTCAGACAAGCTGGTCCGCAATCCATTTGATCCAGCTGCCGGTAATTAGGAAAATTGGTGGTTCCAAAAATCATCTGAGTTCCAATTACAATATCCCAAAATAATCTAAAAAACCAGATGATATTTTAGACTAGGAGGACTGTTTATAAATGAAGACCGATTAGTCTTGAATTTTTTTTACAATTAAAATTCTTACGAACTCAATAACATATTAAAAACGTAAGTAGTCCCTGGACGAGATGCATCCAAGGATAGTACAAAGGGGAGATTCAATTTAGGTTTAATTTAACCTGTAAAAAGATACAATAAAAGTAGGAAAATAAAAGACTAGGTACGGTAAAATTCTAAAAATAACTCTAAAAATCAATAGGTTAAGGAGATTATCTCAAATATAGACGTTACTTATATCTAATATCCATGAAAATATTAAGATTAGAAAGTTTGCCCAAAGCTATGGAATCCCTTCTGGAAAAATTATCCAACATAGAGAATGAACTACAGAATATGTCTACAAAAAATTGACCCGAATATCTGTACCATTTTAACCCCCAGTTTAATTGCACCCTCTTTTTGATAAAAACCGACCTGAAATGATATCAATATGTCTTTTGATACGTTAAAGTTATGTTAAAATACAAAAGTGAGCCTAAAGTGAGCCTTGTCACCATTTTTGGCCAAACAAAAAGGGCCTTCAATTTCTTGAAAGCCCCGTTTTTATTGTCGTGATGGCACTAGGATTCGAACCTAGGACCGCCTGCTTAGAAGGCAGGTGCTCTATCCAGCTGAGCTATGCCACCATTCACTAATTATGACAAGTTCTGTCTTTAGCGGCTGCAAATATACAATTATCATTAATTACTGCGCAACTTAATTCATAAAAAAAATAACAGTCCGTTTCAACACCAAATCCGACGGATAGATATCCCTAATAATTAAATGTCCCTGATTTAATTCTATCACTTATTAATACCAACCCATAGGTTACTTGGACATTATCATTTTCCTAAAATAGTTATTAATGCAATTACATATTTTAATGCCATGTGTAGATTTTAATAAATATTATTCATAAGTTAATACCTTCATTACGATTGGACATAAAAATTATCCCTAGAAATAACGTAATCATCATATGATTCCAAATTACATACGAGTTTTTGTAAACTACGTCTTACTTATTTCTTGTTTTTCTGTTCAATCCCAAAAACAGGTCACCTTTCGTCCATTATCCGTAAAAGATGGATTGTCTCAAAATTCGGCAATTTCAATAACCCAAGACCGTACAGGATTTTTATGGATTGCAACCCAAGACGGTTTAAACAAATATGACGGCAGAAGTTTTGAAAAGTACAAGCAGTACTTCAAGGATATTACCAACCCAACATATAGTAAATTGGGAAAGGTTTTTGTTGATAGCAAAGATGAATTATGGATTATTCCCATATCGCAAATACCACACAAATTAAATAAGGACAACAACTCTTTTGAACCCCTTAACGGAATTGAAGATGCCAGTACCGTCTTTGAAGACCAACAAAAAAACATTTGGTTCGGGAGTTATTCCACTGGACTTTACAAACTATCATTCCAAACCAAAAAAATAGAACATATAATTGGCCCGGATAAAGTAAGTGGCATAAACGCCATCACCCAAGACCGTTCCGGTAATCTCTGGCTTAGTTGCGAAAAATATATAATAGAAATAGACCCTCAACAGCCAGAAAATATACGTTATCATTATCCCGATAGCAATAAAAATTCCATTTCCAATTATAGCTTTATTCTTTTTGACCATGAAAACAATCAATGGGTAGGAACATTTGGGGAAGGTGTTTGGTACAGGGAATCTAAGGCCAGCTTGTTTAAGCGCCCGGATATTTTTATTGAAGATTTAAAAAATAGCCTTAATTCCATTTATGTGCTCAGCATGTTACTGGACACTAAAAATCAGTTGTGGATTGGCACCTATGGCGATGGACTTTTTAAAATTGAAATTGCACAAAGTCAATTAAACCAATATTTACCTGAAAAACACAATCCTAAAACCATTCAGTACAAAGATATCCTAAGTATTTACGAGGACTATACAGGTACTATTTGGTTTGGAACCGATGGTGCAGGGCTAAATTATTATGACCCCCTCTTGGAAAAATTCAACTCCGTAATCAACTTTCAAACACCGGAGAATATAAATATTGATGTAGTACGATCCATAACCTTGGATGCGCAAAATAATGTTTGGATTGGAACAAGTGGCAAAGGCCTGTCCAGGTTCTCGCCCAAAAAAAATATATGGCACAACTACCAGACCGATAATAAAAAAGGGCTTAGATCCAATAGAATTATGAGCTTGCTCAGCGATAATGATGGAGATCTATGGATTGGCACCCAAGAGGGCGGACTACATATTATGGATGTAAAGGAGAATATAATTGAATATCCAAAGCTCAAAAATCTTGAAAATGTTACCGTTTGGTGCATACAGAATGACACCGATAACGATAAATGGATAGGTACCAGGGAGAGTGGACTTTTTAAGGTAAATAAAAACAAGGGTATCCTAAGAACGTTTAACAAAAACGATTCCGCCAACGGACTTCCTTCCAACAATATCAGGGCAATTGCCCAGGAAGCCGGTCAGTTTATATGGGTAGGTACCCAGGACGATGGTATTTGCAAGATAAACCTTAAAACCAATGAAATTAAAGTGTATAGACATGAGCCCGGAAAAGCAAATTCATTGGCCAGTAACCAGATAAAATCCCTGTACTACGACAATAAGGGAATCTTATGGATCGGCACCAACGGCAATGGCCTGTGTGCCTTTGATATTGTAAATGAGCAATTCTATAACTACACCGTAAAAGAAGGGCTGGCCAATGATGTGGTTTATGCCGCTTTGCCAGATGAACAAAATAATTTATGGTTAAGTTCCAATAGGGGCATCACCAAATTTTACGTACCGGAAAAACTGGATTCAACCCCAAAAATTGTCAATTACACCAATTATGACGGACTTGCCACAGAATTTAATACCGGGGCCTATTTTAAGGCGAGAAATGGCAACTTGTATTTTGGAGGGTTGGAAGGTTATTATTGGTTTAACCCTTCGGACATTGAAATAAGTACCGTACTTCCAAAAACGGTAATCACCAAGTTTGAAGTTTTTAACACTCCAAAACCCCTAATTCCCAATGCAAAGCTCAAATCTAAGGAAAACACCGTTGCTTTTTCATTTGCCAGTTTACAATACTCCCTTCCCATTAAAAATCAATATCAATTTAAACTTGAGGGTTACGATGCCGATTGGACCTTGTCCGGTAACGAGAATAACGCAAGATATACCAATTTACCCCCGGGCAACTACACTTTTAAGGTTATATCCAGTAATTACGATGGGGTCTGGAACAATAAGGAGGATTCCTATAGCTTTATAATTAATAAACCCTGGTACTTGACCAATAGTGCAATTCTAATTTACCTATTGCTATTTTTTATTACTATCTATTTAATATACCGATATTTTAAATGGAGGTGGAATATGCAAATGCAATTAAAATTTGAACGTCAAGAAACCATTAGATTAAAGGAATTAAATGAATTCAAAGCAAAATTATACTCCAATATTTCCCATGAGTTCAGAACACCTTTGACCTTAATTAAAGGGCCCATTAAAAAACAGCTGGAAAACGATCTAAAGCCCGATTTAAAAAAGGACCTGATGTTGGTAGATAAAAATACCAAAAGGCTTCTGGATTTAGTGAATCAAATGATGGAATTGAATAAATTGGATACCGGTTCCCTAAAGCTGAATCCAGAAAAAATCCATTTGGGAGGCTTTCTCCTGTCCCTACTGGAACCCTTTGAATATCTAGCTAAAAACCACAATCTAGTTTTTTCGCACAAGGTGGGTCCTATGTCCATGACCCTATTTGACCCTGATATTATGGAAAAGATTGTTGGTAATCTTTTGAGCAATGCCATTAAGTATACTGCAGAGGGGGGCAATATAGACTTTAAGGCCGAGGTAGCGCAAACCGATCATTTAATAATAAACATATCCAACGATATAGATAATATTATTGAAAAAGATACCAATAAACTATTTGAAAGATTCTTTCAGGCCACTCATACCAATGAAGGGACAGGAATTGGACTTTCCTTGGTCAAGGAATTGGTGGAACACCTTAAAGGAACCGTCAACGCTTCATACTCCAATGATCATAAAAAAATATTCTTCAATTTAGAAATTCCCGTCCATCCAATCAATGATGTTGATGAAATTCCTGAAGAAGTAGTTACCCGAACAAATGATCCAGGAACCATCACCAAAAAATCCAGTGAAGTCCAGCCTCTAATATTATTGGTAGAAGACAATGTATCCCTGTTAAATTTTATGTCTTCCCTGTTGGAGGACAAATACAAGATCATTACCTCCAAAGATGGTAGGGAAGGGGTACAAATAGCCCTTAAAAAGATTCCGGATCTTATAATCACAGATCTTATGATGCCCAAATTAAATGGGATAGAACTTTGCAACCAATTAAAGAACGATGAGAAGACTTCCCATATCCCGATCATAATGCTAACCGGAAAAACCGATCCGGATAACGAAATTGCAGGCTTGCAAAGTGGTGTAGAAGAATATATGATAAAGCCATTTAACCCAAAGACCTTTCAAATAAGAATAGAAAACATTTTAACAACTAGAAAAAAACTTAGGGCACATTACAACAAAGAGAATGTTTTTAAGCCCAAGGATATTGCCTTTACCTCAACCGATGAGAAATTCCTATTAAAGGTTGAAGATATCCTTAATAATTATATACAGGATACTGATTTTTCCGTCGAAAAATTCAGCCAACTTCTCGGAATGAGCCGAATGCAGTTGCATAGAAAATTAATTGCCCTAACCGGACACCACACTACCGCATTTATACGTCTGGAAAGATTAAAGCAAGCACAAAAACTTCTTGAAAAACCAGGATTAACCGTAGCTGAAGTTGCTTATGCCACCGGATTCAATAGTCCGTCATATTTTATAAAATGCTATAGAAAAACCTTCGGAAAAACTCCTACATCCTAAATCCGAAGGATTGTAACCTCAAAAAGAGTTACATCTGTATCATCTTATGTTACATTTGATATGCATTTCTACATATTCATACTAGAAATTTGATTCAACGAATAATAGATCAAATTTTAATCTTCTAATATATAGTATGATATGAAAATAATAAACTTAGGTGCCAGCTTATCCATTTTTCTATTCCTTTTTTGCATTGGCACCCACAATTGCCATGGCCAATTCCTTAAAAAATTAGGGCAACGGGCAGAAAATGCAGCAGAAGAAGCTGTTCTTAGAAAATCTGAACAAAAAGTTACGCGTGAAACTGAAAAAGCTATGGACACCATTTTAGATGGTAATAAAGGTACAAAGCAGAAAAAGAAGTCCAAGTCCCAGAAGACACAAAATGATACCGATGCCTCTGTTGAAGGCGATGATGGACAAACACAAAAAAAATCAGAATCCAATACCAATGTAACAAAACAAAATGAATTTGGGGTGTATAGTAATTTCACCTTTATACCAGGCAATAAGCTTTTGTTCTATGATGATTTTGCCCCTGACGCCTTGGGAGATTTTCCTGCAAATTGGGAAACGGGAGGCTCTGGAGAAGTTGTTAATACCAATGTTTCCGAAAGCAAATGGCTCTCCCTTATTAGAAGGTCGGGATACATGCCCAGCATGGAGGACAAACTGCCTGAAAACTATACCATAGAATTTGATTTATCCAATAATGGATACGGTTCCGGAAAGCCTATTAGTAAAATACACTTTGCGTTCTTAACCAAAAAGGCCTATTCCATGGGTGCCGGGGGCACTTTGGCAGAGATAGAAATCCTTCTCTCCCCAAATGGTTTTAATGTAAGAAGTGTATCTAATTTTGGGGGTGAAGTGGACGTAAAAATTGGAAACGAAATTGACAGGGAAATACCTGAATATCTAAACAATACGGTCCATATTTCCATTGCCGTGAACAAAAAAAGGCTACGCATGTGGGTGAACGAGGAAAAAATGGTGGATTCCCCCAATTTAATACAGGCCAATATTGGTAAATATTTTATAGTCCAGGCAATGGACGTATTACCAGAAAAAGGCCATTTTGTAGGCATTACCAACTTCAAAATTGCTGAGTCTACAGAAGACTTGCGATCCCTATTACTCAAAAATGGAAAATTCAGCACTACAGGAATCTATTTTGATACTGCCGCATCCACAGTAAAGAAGGAGTCTTACGGAATACTCTTGGACATCGCCAATATGCTTCGCGATAACAAGGATATCAACCTACAAATAATAGGACATACTGATAATCAAGGGGAAGAAAATTACAACCAGACACTATCCGAAAGTAGAGCTGCAGCTGTAAAGCAAATTCTAATTGAAGAGTTTGAAATAGGTGAAGCCCGATTGCAATTTATAGGCAAGGGTGAAACAGAAGCTGTAGATGACAATACCACAGAAAAAGGCAGGGCCAATAATAGAAGAGTAGAGTTTATAAAAATCAATTAAAATAATCCAATCCAAAAAATCATGAAAAAAACAATGAAAAGTCAAGTTAGAATAATGTTCATCGCCAGCAGCTTAGTAGTACTAATAGGTTTTGTTGGTTGCAGTAAAGATGATGGTATTGGACCTGCGGGCTGTACCAATTGGTCGGAAAAATACCTTTCCCAGGCCGAAGCGTATTCCAACGCCTCTATAGCCTATAGCAATGACCCAAGCGTTTCCAATTGTAATAAACTGAAAACGGAAGGTTTGAGCTACGTAAAAGCCCTTGAGGGAATATTAAACTGTGTCCCCACCGCTAACCTGTCAGGTTACAAAGCGGACATAAGTGACTTGAAAGCAGAGATCAACAACACTGCTTGTGACGAATAATTCTAAAAACTAAGAAGATGGAAACAACAGATAACAAAACAGTAGTGGCAAGCGAAGGCAAGAACATTGCCATTATATCCTATATCACCATCATTGGCCTTATTATAGCCTTTGTAATGAACAATGACAAAAAGGATGCCTTTGCTTCTTACCATATTAAACAATCCCTGGGCTTGGCCTGTACGGGTCTTGCCTTAGGAGCCATAGGAATGATTCCCATATTGGGATGGATCATAAATATCCTTGGCATTTTTGTTCTCCTCTATATGTGGATCATGGGATTAATCAACGCCTTTAATGGCAAAGAAAGTCCTGTACCCTTCTTAGGGGTGAAATTTATAGAATGGTTCAAGAATATATAAATGCATATCATGAAAAAATCAATAATGCCCTTTACAGTAGTGGGAATTCTATTCCTATTATCATTTTCTACACAAGCCCAAAGCAATGATTGGACCGGAAAATGGAACACAACACTTTTAGGAAACTCTTTAGGAGAGTTGAATATTACAAAGTCGGGAGATATTTATACGGGGACTTTTCCGAATGGAAAACTGGACGGCAAATATGAGAATGGCAATTTAACCGGCACCTATACAAGGACTGTAAATAGTTTTGACAGAACGGGGATGGGAAAAATGGGGCTATTTACATTCATTATGCATGCCGGGAAAAAATCATTTGAAGGCGAATATAAGCCTGAAGGTAAAGATGACTGGCAACCTGATAATTGGAACGGGACAAGACCTAGTTCTTTGTATGGAAATATAATTGAAGAACAAGCGGCAAAAGATGAATTAGACAAAAGAGAACAGGTCTTAAAAGATTTTGCAAACAAAGATAAACCTGCCCCAATTAAACCTTGGACCGGAACATGGGAAACAGATGTATTGGGCAAACTAAAGATTAATCAAAAAAATATTGCCAATGTACTAGGAAAATACCGCTTTCAGGTAAACAACAAATTTACGAATGGAGACATCACAGGTAAAGTAACAGATAGTAATCGTAAAGAATTTGAAGGTCGTTTTAAAGATAGTGAGGGTAAATCAGGGCAAATTAAAATTTCGTATTCCTATCTAGTCAACGCAACACCTGGTTATGATTTCTCAGGCGTTTTAATCTACGATTTTACACCTGAACAGAAAAAAATGAATATTCCCTTAACCAAAAAAGTAGTGTCCATAAAAGGTCATAGAGTATCCTCATTATTACCAAATATGGTTAATTATAACTGAAAATCCAGAAGCTATGCGCCTCCTATACCTATTTCCTTTATTGCTGGTTTTGTTTTCATGCAATGAAAGCAAAAAAGATAAGGCCAGCGCAATTAATGAAGTTTTGGAAGATTTCTCCAAAATGCCGGATTCTGTAATCCTAAAAGGCTTTGCCATTCTAGATACCATTCAACTAAAACCAATAGAGGAACTGGTAAAGGAACTTAGGCAAATCCCAGAACTACAAGAAATAGGTGTAGGCGACGAATTGTTAAGTTTTAGGCTTAAAAATGGCCCCATAATGTTGCATAAGCTCAAGGAATTTTCACCCCTAACAAAAGGAGGTACTGCAAGTATGGCAACACCACCAATCATGGCTCTGAACAATACCAATGCCGACGAAAACTCCGCCAATGTAGTAGGCGCACAACGGGGGGAAAATAGGCAAAATAAAAAAGCTATTGTATTGGCACCTTATGCATGGCAATTTGGGGTAGCTGATGATCCTTTAATTCCAATTAATAAGTTGCCCGAATATCGTAATTATAAAGGTAGGGTTAGCTATAAGGCCAATAAAACAGAAAATGATCAGCATATTTCGTTTGAAGATTACTTATCCTTTAACGATTATGACGTGGTGCATTTTAGCTCACATGCCCGTAAAACTTGTAAATTGGAAGAAGAAGATACTAAGCCTTCCAGTAATTGTCGTACATACATTGCATCAGGGATTAAATATGAAAAAAAAGATCGACAAGAATTAATTAATTTAATCAAGAGCAAAAACGTTAGGGGTATTTCATTGGAGTACGGCGAATTATATTTTATACCCAAGTTTTTTTCAGACGCATATTCTAAAGTTAAGAATAAGGTATTTGTATTTAGCGCTTGTGAATTAGGCCAACAGGGCGACCTGCAAACCACTTTTAATAATATTTTGCAAAATGGACAACTCTTCTATTGGCAAAATATTACTCATCCTCTAGACGCCTATAAGGCCTTTCACAATTTGTACGATAGAATGCTTCAATATGGTGAATCTGCACCAACAGCATTTAAGAACATGCCAGATTCCCTAAAAAATAATATTCCATTTTTTAAATATATGAAAGCGGGTGGCGATACCGAACAAATGTATAATTTCTTAAAAATGGCCACTCATGGCAATGCCATGCACATTATAGAACCTATCAGTTTTATAGATGAAAAAACAAAAAAAGAGCTACAAGAAGGCACTGTGTATCCTTTTGAAGGTATTCTGGAAGACGATGAACCCGAAGAGGCCAGTTTTACTATGGAATTTTTGGGATACACCGTACAAGAAATGGAAGACAAAGGCATGACGTTCTCGTTAAAAGTAGATGGCAATGCAGTATTGGACCATATTCCCTTTGTTCCCGATACCGACCCTAACGATGATATAGAAGTAAAGGGGGGCAAAAATGAAAAAACAACCTTGGTCACCTTTAAAGGCGTAAATCTAAAGAAAGACCTTAAAAAAAATAGTTCGGTAAAACTGGAAGCCCTTTTTCATTTTAGCGAGGAAAATTACGGCTATCAAATGATCAATGTATCAACGGGTAGTTCGGATATGCGAATTGTCATGAAGGGGCCGGACGGGACCATCAATATGTTTTTTGATGCAGATAACTACACCCTTAAAATGACCCACCCTGCAGAAAACGCTACCCTTTATTCGGACGAGGAAGGATTTATTTACATGAATGTCCCAGGACAGGGCTGGATAAAAACCAAGATGGGCCAAATGGCCGCTATGATTGCCAATGTTGTACCAATGAATATGGATTTTCTGGCCTTGGAACCTACCAAAGGATCCGTAATGCATAAAATAGCGGCATTCGCTGGTGACATTACCATTGCCAAATTGGAAAATGAACCAAGGGCTAAAAAAATAAGTGGCGGTATTGGTTCTGAAAAAACAGTGTTCATTGCCGACGGGCGGGTTACCATAACATTTGACGACAAAAAAAGATTGGAATCGTTGGTGGAGCTACCTTCCAGCATACGCTATTATTATGAAGAACAAGAGATAACAATCCCCAATGCACAAATATTCTCAATGCCTTCATTTCAATAATTGATACCTAAAAAAATAATATACAACAGGCAGTACTGACACCCGTATTCACCCCAGAGCCGAAAGGTCTGCTGACTAAATGAAAGTGCAAAAAGAAATATTAAGAACCAATAAATACAAAATCATGCAAATGCAATTTATACTACTATTGGCGGTCTTACTTTTTTCAAGGAACATGAACGGGCAAATGAATTTTTCCAACCTTGACGCTAACGGGAGTTTTCCTAAAATCGAGATCAATACGGACAACACTACCCTATTCGCCAAAATAGGAGAAAACACCAAGCCTTGGTTACATTGGAACGAAGTACCTAAAAGCATTGAGAGTGGTAATGGCCGTTCTACATTTAAAATGACCGTTTACAACAACGACGGTATAGCCAATAGAACTTTCGAAATATCATATACCATTCCTTATGGCCAAAACAATGCCGACCCCTCGGCATATATTAAGGCAACATACATATACAGGGACAAAAGACCCAATAAAGTATTGGAAGAACATTTCAAATTAATACAATAATCAACTATGCCCATGAAAACCAATGTAATTTATTTATTGATCGCGCTATTTTTAGGCGCCTGTAAAGATGGCCCAAAAGCAGAAAACAAGGACGATTTAGGTCAACCCGCTACTTCTGTAGTAGAAATGGCCAAGGCTAAAGAGAATATAAAAGAACAAGAACCTAGCAACAACGATGTTTGGAAAGCCTTAAAGAGCACCAC
This sequence comes from Arenibacter sp. S6351L, assembly GCF_023016025.1. Classification (NCBI taxonomy): domain Bacteria; kingdom Pseudomonadati; phylum Bacteroidota; class Flavobacteriia; order Flavobacteriales; family Flavobacteriaceae; genus Arenibacter; species Arenibacter sp. S6351L. Next base: position 32,378 of record NZ_JALKBB010000021.1, read on the forward strand.
ACCATTAAGTAGCGAGCAACTTCTACCCTATTTGCCAAAAATGATAAATGGCCACAAAATGGCAAATCAATATGCCTACCCAGGGGGCGGGCAAATGGCTACCGGGGGCTATGGCCCCGCAGACAATCAGTACAACTTTTCCATTGAAGATGGTGCCGGGTCCAAGGCCATAGTAAAAAACTTTTTCAATAGCTATAAACTTAGACTACAAGGACCTGTAGAAACCGAATACATTTATTTGGAACGAGACGGTTACGAGACCATTGCCTTTTTACAGCCTAAAATCAGTAGGAACCAAATTTCTTTTATCTACAACAACAGGTTCAGGGTAAGCTTGGAGGGTCCAGATAAAGCTATTGACCTTTGGTCCTATATCGACTTTGAAAACCTTAAACAATTAGATTAATTCAATTAATTAAATCGAACCAAAATAAAAATCATGAAAAACTTCAAGAATACATTAATTTATGCCTTTCCAATACTAGTAATCATATTATTAATTTCATGTAGTGGAGAAGATGGGGCTGTAGGACCATCAGGAGCTGATGGGCAAAATGGCGAAAATGGTATTGACGGTAATGCCAATGTTACTACGGTGTTACTAGAAAATACTTCCCTTAATATTGGTTCTAATTCATTAAGTGTTAATGCTATTACCCAAGAAATTTTAGACTACGGAGCCGTACTAGTATATGTTCGTGCTTCCAGTACTCCAAATATATGGTATCCATTGCCCTACTCTGAAGATGATGTTCAAATAAGTATTGGTGCCATAACGCAGAATGAGATTATAATAAACTCTAGTGTCATTACATTTGTTTTAGATATTAAATTGGTAATCATTGCTGGAAATAATACAGCTACTTCTAAAAATAGTAATAACGAAATCCTTGCTTCCCTAGAAAAAAACGGTATAGATGTAAACAACTACAACCAATTAGCAGAATTCTATAATCTAGAAGAGTAGTTGTTATGTATAGTTGTTAAAAATATTGTATTGGATGTAATTTGATGCTAATCTGAATTACAAAAAACCATTGCCATGGCACGACTAATTATTGCAGAACGAATAAAATAAATCTTAAAATCATATAAAAATGAAAAATATACTAAAACTAATACCAATCATCTTGCTTTTGGCTTCATGTAAAGAAACCCCAAAAACCTCAGACCCATCAGCATCCAAGATTTTGGATGGGGCAATAAATGAAGTTATTGGAAAGAATGACGATATCAATAAAAAATATGATGATCTACGCAAAGATTTAGGCACCAAAACACCTCTTACCAATGCCCAACTAATAGAGGCATTCCCGAAAAAACTGAGCAATCTAAGTTTAGATCCATCAGAACAGAACAAAATTGAACCTGAAATTACCGATACGCAACTTGTATCCGGCAGCTTTGGAGATGATACTATTAGAATGGAAATTTTGGATGCCGCTGGGCAGAAGGCCGTTGGTGCCATAATACCCTTAAAAATGTTGCACCTGAACAAGATAACTTCAGAAAGCAACAATACCATAAGATATTCCAAAGTAGAGCGCAACGGAATTTTAACCTTTGGTACCGATCGGGATGCAGATACAAAAGCAGATTTTCAATCCGACCTTAGGTTTCTTTACGCCAATAGATTTTATGTAACCCTGGAAGGCAAGGGGATGGACACCGATGGACTTTGGAAAGCCATGGGCATTGATAATTTGGATGGTTTTAAAAATTAAAATGAATAATACCTAAAGTTATGGAATACTTTGAATCCCTTAATCAGTTTCAAATAGCAGGCCTTGTTCTGCAATTGGTACTTCTGCCATTTTTATTTTTGGCCCTTCGCCGTTGGTGGTGGGCAAAACAATCCCTCCAATGGCCGAAAGTTAATGGAGTGGTTACGAAGGGACTCGATTTCCCCCTATCCAAAATAATCGATTTTCTATATACCTATGAACTCAATGGCGCCACCTATTCAGGAAAAGAGCCATTTTTTTGCCAATTCCTTCAAGAAATTTTCACAAAAGAAAGCTTCAGGATTAATGGCCAAATATACTCTTGGAAAACAAGTAAATGTTTTCTACAATCCGTCAAACCCCAGGATATCCACCTTGGAACCAGGAAGAAAAGATGGCGTAATGGGTGCCTTACTACTACTGTTCCTACTTTTTTTATTGGGAGCTGTGTCCTTTTATCGCCCTTCCCTAATAGTGGAATTCATAGATTATTTTTCTAACCGGTAAAACACATTTATTATGAAAAAATCAGTTTTATTTTTAGTTGCCTGTGCCTTTCAAGCTGGCATGGCCCAAACCAATCCCACAGTGGAGGATTATCCTTTGAAAGCTATGGATCTGGTGTTGTTTTCCTTCGGCATGGACAACCCGCTTACCATAGGAACTATTTCCGATTCTGGTGAATTGAATTTTAAATTTCCAAAAGATCTAAATTCTATTTCTGATGAAACAAAAGCGAATTTTATGTCGGACACGGCCTTTACCCTATTTTCCAAATGTGATAATAGTTATGACATTCTATCAGAAGATAAAAATGGTAAAGCCGTCAATGCTGGGTACATTTCATTAAGCTCAAAGGATAATCCGTATGCGGGTCTGATCTTTTTGGTTGCAGATGAAGCGTTGATCCCTTGGCTGGAAGATACCTATTCCAATAACGCCGTAACCGGATCCTATTTTGAACTGGTTTATATAGAATCGGATTTTAATTATCAAGGAGAATGCACTTCCACAGTATCCAATACAGAAAAGGACACTATTGAAACCTCTTACACCTACGATCTGCAGTTAAAAGCCGGATTTAATTTTATTGAATATAACATTGAAAGTGTACTTGAGCATGCTGTTCCCAGTATGTACGAAGAAGGTGCTTTTGACAACATAATGAAGCCTAGTAAAATAAAAGTTACTTCAACACAAACAGTTCCGCCAACAACCAAGTGGATCGGAAAATATTTTTAAGAAAGGGAACCTATGAAAACACTATATCATATTTTGCCAATATTCCTTTTGTTTATAGGGTTCCAGTCTTTCGCCCAAACACCTGAGCAACAGAAAATGATAGATAAGGCATTGAAAATGCGCGATAGCATCATGGAGAGCCTTAACCTTGAAGACGTACAAAAGCAGGCAGATCAGCAGCAGAAACAAGTGGAACTGGACAAGAAAGCCAATACCAAAACAAGCCCCATCCCTACTGCCGCAAAAAGTGAAGATAAATATTGGAAAAATACCTTGGCCAGTGATAAGGATAAGAAATTGAAAAATTGGAACAAGGGAGCTGCAGATCTTGTCTTCAACTATGCATATGACTCCAGAAATGATAAAATAAATTATGTGAAAGTTGGGGCTATTAAGGTAGATGGGAGTATTGAATTGAATCCTACAGACAAAATTCCTGTGTTACAACCCTTGAACCACTTTAAAAACAGCAATAATTTTTTTGATATCCATAATCCGGATTCCTATCAATACAGTAATGAAAAAGCTGGCTTTAAGCTCAACCCTTATTTATTGGTGTACCAAGACGGGCAACAGATCGGGATCTTAACGATTGGTAATTCTGCAAAAGTAACCCTAAACCTATTAACCCCAGGCGATCTCTATTTTGGGGATGAGGGATATATCCTGTCTTGGGTATATGTAGATGAAGCCTGCGCCATAAAGGCCAATGAAAATTGGAGCGGGGATTTAAGCAATACCGGAACTCCAATAATGGTGGAAACCAATGTTGTTTATAACCTGGATTTTAATCCTGGTTGGAATATGGTAAAAACTGAAGTCATAGGTACCTACGAATTTCCAAATGCACCGGAAGAGGACAGATCCAGATATAAAAAGCATAAGCACACCACTATTGCTTCCGTACCAAATGATGCCACTTATTTCTTTAGATCTGCCGTACAATATTAAATTTTCTAATCACTATAGCATGAAAAATACTAAAATCAATATCCTAATGGCCATTACATTATTGTTTGTTTTGGCCTGTAACAATAAAGAAAACAAATCCAATACCAATCAAGTCGCCGTAGCCGATAAGGATAAAAAAGCAGAAACACCCTCCTCCATTGATTCCCCATGCGAACTTATTTCCTTGGAGGATATAAAAACCATGTTCGTTACAGCAGACTTCCCCATTGAAACGGAGGATAAGGTTCTGACGTATCCTACCTGTATTTATAAGTGGGAAGATGGGCAGGTGTTTAGTGTTAGGAAAATTGCCGATCAAGAACTTAAATTGACAATGCCAAGTGAAGTCTTAATTGTCATGGTAAAAGGGTGTACAGAAGACATGTACAAAAGGTCTACCAAGGTGTATAAACAACCTCAAGAAATTCCCAATTTAGGCGATATGGCCGTTTGGGATTCAAGAATGTCACAATTGTCCTTCCTTTCCCAAGGGTATATGTTCCATGTTCACGTAAAAGTATCCAACGACGACCAGGGCAACATGAAAAAAGCCATTGAAGTATCAAATGTGATAGCATCAAAACTATAATTATCCCAACTCACAAAGTAGAATATCAATCTGTAAAATCTAAAATTTTTAAGGGTAATCGTTTTACTTATTTTTCAAGGGAAAAAATAAATTTCGCCCCCTCTCCCAACGCTGATTCCACACTTATAGCTCCCCCTAATTTTTCCACAATTTTTTTGACCGTTGCCAGGCCTATTCCATTTCCACGAACCCCAAATTTATCCTTTGCGGCCAATTTTTCGAAAATATTAAATATTTTATCCTGATGAATTTTTGCAATACCAGGTCCGTTGTCCTTTACGTAAAAGAGGAAATGGGTATCAGATTCCGATATCCCCAATTCAATTTCAACTATTTCCTTATCATGGTATTTAATGGCATTGGTAATCAAATTAATAAGTATTTGATGTAAGGCCGTTTTATGCACTTTTATATGTGTCAAGTCCGATTTTAAAACTAGTTTTAATTGGTGATCATAATTAAAAAGTCCCTCTAAATCGGTTTTCAACCTTTGTAGGTCTATATTGGATTTTCCCTCGCGTAATAGACTTTCGGACTTACTGTATTGTAGCAGACCATCAATTAACCCTATAAGATTACCGGAGGAGCCAATGATCATTTCCAACATTTCCAAACCATCAGCATCCAGAATGCCCTTATATTGTTCCCGGAAAAGTTGTGCCAAACTGGAGATATTTATCAAGGGCGTTTTAAGGTCATGGGCGGCAACTTGGGCAAAGCGTTCCAGGTCCTCATTTTTTTCCTCCAGTTCCATAATGGTCCTTTCCAATTGCTGCTTGTTTTTTCGGAGTTCCAGTAAATTTATCACCTGGTTGGAAAGGGCGGACAAAGAACCTATTTGACTTTGACTTAATAAATTGGGCTTATTGTCTATGACGCACAGGGTTCCCAACGGAAGTCCGGCCGCACTTACCAATGGCACGCCCGCATAGAAAATAACATGTGGGTCACCTGTAACCAATGGATTATCATGAAAACGCTCATCCTTTCTGGCGTCCTGTACTATAAACACATCGTTTGGAGTATTAATGGCATGGCCACAAAAGGCATACTCCTTAGGGGTTTCGGAGGCATCCAAACCGTAATGGGATTTAAACCACTGCCGCTTATCATCAATAAGACTAATAAGCGAAATTGGAGTTCCGCATATTTCTGCAGCAATCTTGGTTATATTGTCATAATCGGACTCCGGAAGGGTGTCCAGGATAGAATAGGATTTCAAATCCTTTATTCTTTCCTCTTCGTTTTCAGGGATTTTAGGTGCTTTCAGGGCTTTATAATTTTTAAGACTTGCCAGGTTTAGAATACCATTTTTTTGGTAATACCATCTAGCGTATATTTTACAGTAAAGGTAAGGGTTTTAAGATTGGCCATTAACTGCGCGTACTCCTTCCCATTGGTCCACAGTATGTCCAATTCACTGTCCGGGGAATCATTAATTGTTACCTTACCCTTAAATGCCTCTAAGGTATTTCTCAACTTCATCATTGCCAATTGACCGATCACAACATCTTTTTTTAGTCCATTTTCAACGTCCTGCAAAGACAAAGTTGTTCTGTTAATTTCCTTATGCCCCCCACTACCTCCTTTATCAGCGGCCTCATAATCGTTTTTTCCGGCAAAAATATCCAAATACCACACCTGTGGAATCCCTGGCATAAACAGCTGTATAGCTCTTGCCAATAACAGCTTCTGTTCATTTTCCCCCAAGGCACTAAAAAAGGTAGCGTTTACCTGATAATAGGAAATCTTTTTCCCTGATGGATCATACAAATTTTTAACTCTTCCTCCCCTTTCCATAATCTTGTTCATGATATCCTCAATCTCCTTATCCAACAACAAACCTTTGCTATAAACACCATTTACCTCCTTGCCCCTTAGATCCAAAACAGGTATCCCGTCATGGCATCCCAACATGTTTACGGTTTTGTAGCCTTTCCCTATTATTTCTTTGGCCCAAACCAACAGTGCCTTGTTGGTACCATTCTCCAGGGTGTGAATGGTGAGTCCCGGCAGGAAAAAATCGTAGATATAATAGCCTTCTGCGGCCACCTCATCATGTAGATGAAGTCCGTATTCTGCATGAATCTCCGGCAGCAACATTAAATCGTTCTTTTGCGCTATTTGCTTTATGCGATCCAGATACTCCCAAGTACCCGGCTTATTGAAAAAGTTGGATTGCCCCACCTCCTTATGCAGATAGGCGAAAGCATCCAACCTTAGAATTTTACAGCCAAAACCCTTTACTTTTTCCAAGGTTTCCTCATAAAAATCCCAAACCAAGGGAGATTTGGCGTTGACATCCATTTGCCCCAAATAGGAGCGATTTCGATTTACGATTTGCAGGATTTCACTTTTGAATTGGTTGCAGTCGCCAAAATCCAGGTTGCTAAAATCTTCACCTATTTCGATAGCCCTATTTACCTTGTCACAGATTGATGAACCCTGACCTCTTGATAACCCTTTTAAACTTACCAAATGGTCTGGAGTAATTACCCCATAATCAACATGCTGATAAAAGGTATTCCAATAGGGCCTTTCCGTTCCATCGGGGAAAAGCACTTTTAAAATGGGCAATCCGGATTTCCTCATAAAAAGTTTATTGAGAAACTCTTCCTTTGGGATTATCACCCCATTCCCATCCATGTGGCCATTGCCTTTCCAAAACTCGTTCCAGTTTATAAAAAAGTCCTTGAATTTTGAGTCATCCCCATGTTTCAATAAATCTTTGAACTGAGGAGAGGCTACCGATAAATGGTTTAGAACAATATCAAACTTCAGCTTTATATTTAGCTTATCCAATGCCTTTAGATCATCTTCGGAAACCAATTCCTGATTTAAATCATAATCTATAATGGAAAACCCTCTATCCAAATCACTGTTAAAAAAAGTAGGCAATACATAGAACAAAGAGAACACATCTTTGAACTCTGGCATTTTTAACATCGTAATCAGGTCGTTCAGATTAGTTCCAATGCTATCTGGATAGGCATTGATCATGACACCTTTATCAATGGTTTTGCTATTTGATTTGATTTCTGCGGACATTTACTTTTGCGAATTCAATACTAACCGTTCAGTTAATGGATTAAAATTTATAGTAGTTCGGATAATATATTGATGTTGTCCGGCAACCTACCCACGTTCTGCAGTTTTAGGGCTGCGAGTTGCAAGGCCACCTCCAAGCATTTTTCAATAGGTTTTTCTTTGATATAGGCGAACAAAAACCCTGACCAGAATGCGTCTCCGGCACCAGTGGCATCCATCACATTATCTACCTTTATAGCAGGCAATTGAATAATTTCTTTTCCTTTTTGCGATAATTTAACCCCAAGGCTGCCCAGGGTAAGACATACGGTTCCCACACCTGCCTCATGAAAGAAATTAAATATTTCATCATGCGACAATTTCTTCTCAAAAAGCCTTAACATATCGTCCTCGCTTATCTTTACCAAAGGATCGAACTTACAATACGCCTTTATCACTTCTAGCGCCCTTGCCTGACTGTCCCACAATTTTTTGGCATAATTTACATCTATGCTCAATTTACAGCCTAAATTGTATGCTTCCTCTGCCTTTTTTAAAATGGTGGTTTGGGCCGGATCTTTACTTAGGGCAAAACAGGTAGTATGAAATATGGTGGTGCTTTCAAGGACACCCTTGCTGATCTGGTTTTCGGTAATACGATAATCGGCTTCCCGAAAAGGAATAAAATCTGGAGTACTCTCGGTCCTTGAAACAAAAATAACACTGGTAGGCTTGCCCTCTACAGTCTTGATATATTTTGTATCGACCCCTACTTCTTTAAGTCGCTTAAAAACATAATCCCCAAAAGCATCGTTCCCCACCGTGGCTACCAAAACCGATTTCAGTCCCAATCTAGCAGAATTCATGGCCACATTGGTAGGAGATCCGCCCAAATATCTATGATAATCCCTTGTTTCGTTGATATTCACCCCTGTTTGGTGCCCAATAAAATCTACAAGTACTTCTCCAATACATAGAATGTCTATGCTTCCCATATTATCTTTCAATTTATTATTCTTGTAATACATTAGGCCTTAAACCCCAATGCTTGGTAAAATCAATCAATACTATTCAATACGTCTGTCCGTCCTCCTATTTAATCAACTTGTACCTTGGCATAATCCTTGGAAATAAAGAAACACGAAATGGCACCCAGGATAAAACAGACCCCTACAAAAGCCAATGCATTTCTTGGATCGCCCAAAAACAATGAATCATAAAAAAATGGTACGGTAGCCATACTTATAAATTGGGGAACCACTATAAACATGTTAAAAATGCCCATGTATACCCCCATACGCTCCTTGGGAACCGAATACGATAGAATAACATAAGGCACCGCCATAATGGATGCCCAAGCAACCCCCACCATAAACATACATATATAAAACATGGTGGTCGTGGTCGCAATTTGCATAGCAATAAAACCAATGGCCCCTATCATTAAGAAAACGGCATGCGTTAATCTATGTCCCAATTTTTTTCCTATCCATGGAATGGCAAAGGAAATTGTAAAGCAGGCCACACTAAATATGGCCAGACTTATACCCCCATAAAAGGCTCCCTTTTCAAAATCCGGATGTTCCGGTGATGCGGCACCAAATACGTGGCGTGAAATGGCCAGGGAAAGATATTGCCACATTAACGGCAGGCCGTACCAAACAAAGAACATGACCCACCACAGCTGTTTCATTATTTTGGGCATATCCTGAAATGCCTCCTTGATTTCAGTAAAAACTTTGGCAATACTTCCTTTTTCCCTCTTTAGTTTTTCAATATCCTCTGGAGGATATTCGTCCGTGGTAAAAATGGTCCACAACACCGTACCCAGCATGACCATTGCCCCTAATACGAAGGAATATTTTATAAAATTCGGAATCCCATTGGCATTCTCGAGCTCAACGATTTCGCCATATGCCCCAAGGGTTATGATTCCCAATAAACCTAGTATCCAAGGCATAATATTTGCTGAAAATTGTCCTAGGCCAACAAAAAAACTCTGTACCGAAAACCCTAAGGTTCGCTGTTCCTGTGGTAATTTGTCCGCAATAAAAGCTCTAAAGGGTTCCATGGCAATGTTCATAGAGGCATCCAGAATCCATAACAGTCCTGCCGCCATCCAAAGCGTGGAGGAATAGGGCATAAAAATCAGGGCAATACTCGCTATAACAGCACCCACTAAGAAATACGGGCGTCGACGTCCCAATTTTGTCCAAGTTTTATCGCTCATGGCCCCTATGATGGGCTGAACTAACAATCCTGTAAGTGGTCCTGCCAGCCACAACCACGGAATTTGCGCCTCATCTGCCCCTAAATATCTATAAATAGGACTCATGTTGGCCTGTTGCAGACCGAATCCGAACTGAATACCCAGAAATCCGAAATTCATATTCCAAATTTGCCAGAAACTTAACTTAGGTTTGTTTAACATAGGTATATTGATGGAGGTTAGAATATTATTTTCTTAATATGTCAAAAGTTTATTGGAACCTTCTTCAAGGTTATCCTTCCATTTCAATAGGCAGGTAAAGACCAAAAGATACATGCCCTATCTCCAAAATATCGTATCAAAAGAACCTACTAAAGCTATGCATTTCATTTGATAATCTTGTTTGTTTTTTTTAAAAGTCGTCCCTATAAAGATGGGTAGCAGTCCTCTAGTTTCATGGAGGTCATAACGAAATAAGGAATAAAAAGTAAAAGAGCTGACCTTAGTCACCTAAACATCAACTCTATTTACATTTCAATCGAAAAAACAATCAACCAACCTAAAAAATCTATATTTCGTCCCAGGCCTTCCTGTCCATCAAGATGATGGTATTCCAACCTAGTTATTTACATCTTTTCACCATCTGTCCCACCAACCAAAAATCGTTTCTCAATTGACTATTTAACAAAGGGATTTTGAACGATTTTGGAGCATCAATATTTAGTAAGTTTTGGAACAATCTTGGTGTAAGTTATATCTAAAATTGGCTTTAAATATTAAATTGATTAACGAAAACGATTTCGAAATGAACGAAAACGTTTTAGATTTTCTATTTTTTAGTATATTTAATATAAATCCACACCCAAGATGAAACCTGTTACCTTAAAAGAAATAGCAGATCAACTTAATATTTCTGTGACTACTGTTTCAAAAGCCCTAAAGGACTATCCGGACATTAGTAAAAAAACCAAGGCCTTGGTGAAAGAGTTGGCCCAGACCCTGAACTATAAGCCCAATGCCTTTGCCGTAAACCTAAGGACCAAGGAATCCAAGACCATTGGCCTGATAATTCCAGAAATTGTACACCATTTTTTTTCCAGCGTTATCAAGGGCATTGTTGCCCAGGCAGAAAAAAAAGGATATCTGGTCATAATTCTTCAGTCCAATGAATCCTATGAATTGGAAAAAAAACAGATTCAACTCTTATTGAGGCAACGCGTTGATGGTATTTTAATATCCTTGGCCAATGGCACTGCAGATTATAATCACCTTACCGATGTTCTGGCCCAGGATAAACCCTTGGTAATGTTCGATAAGATTGCCAAAATCGTTAAATGCTCCAAGGTCATCATCGATGATAGAAAAGCAGCTTATGCAGCAACACAACATTTAATAGATACAGGTTGCAAACGAATTGCACATTTTAGAGGCGCCCTTTTACCACAAAATTCCATTGATAGATTTCTTGGTTACAAAAAAGCCCTATTGGATAATAATATGCCGTACGACCCATCTCTAGTCTATATATGCGAATGTGGAGATAATAGCTTTGAAGAAGGAAAAATGAATGCGCGCCAATTGTTAAAAGATCATAATGATGTTGATGGCATTTTTATTAATACGGATTTAGTTGCTATTGGGGCCATTACGGAATTCAACGAACAAGGTGTAAAAATTCCAGAAGATATTTCCATAGTCGGCTTTAGTAATTGGTTCATGTCATCCGTCATTTCCCCTACCCTAACAACCATCGACCAGCCGGGATACCAAATGGGTAAAGCAGCTTTTAAGCAACTTTACAAGGAAATGCAACAAGTGAAAAATAAAGAACCAATAGTTTATGAGAGCATTGTATTAAAAACGGAGTTGGTTAAAAGACAATCGACAAAAGAGGTTCTGCTGGGCGAAGGTTGATATTGCTGCTGAATAATTTAGGATATGTAATTAGATTGATATTACTGTAAATAAGCCAAACTACACTTACAACAGAAACACTACCTTGAATTCTATTAATTGCCTTTATCCCCCCCTTCGCTTCAATTGTATTATTGTCGGGTTTCAGTTGGACTTATTAATTCGTAACAAAGAACTACCCATGATTAAAATATTTAAAGGACATAGGTTCGTTTTTCATTATAAGGTACAAAAGGGAATTCAGTTTAAAATTGACGGTGCATTACCAACAATAGCTCCATATCATCCAAACCACTTACTGACAAGTTAAAAGGCATTTTAAAAATTAGTCATCCTCGTAATAATTCACGATGGTTGAAACATACCGCCAAAAAACAAGTGGCAAATAATAAACCCGATAACCGAAAGGATTATACCTATTAAAAAAACATCAAAAGATTTTCGCAAAAGCCTGTGTTTTCTGTCAATGGATTTTCCAAGATAAAAAGTATCCAAGGCTATTGATTTATAGAGTTCGTCCCCTTTATAAATTAAATTGGTCAGTTGGTCGGAATACTCCTTTTCCTCCATACCGTGAAAATTACCGAAATACAATAAATTGGCAATTTTTGTATTGCCATGCGTGAGTTCTGGCCGTGTGGCCAAAACCGCAAAAGTTATAGAGATTAAATTAGTAAGAAGCATCATAACCGTAGGAAAAATTAAATGTGGATCCTTGTCCAATTGCTGCATTACGGTTCCTATAATTATGGAGAGAATCAAGGCATTTATGGTTATTAGAATATGTGATTTCCTGTCGATCATGGTATTCAAAGTATAATGATTTTTGGATACCAACCGGAAGAGTGTCTCGGCCCCACGCTCAGATCTTGGTTCTATTTTTGCCAGTTTCTTTTTAAGTTCCTTGAGCTTATTTTTATCAATACCAAGTTCTTCCATTAGCTGATTGTCGATTACTTTGTTTATTTTCTTGGTCTCTTTTTGTGATTCGTCCATAACGTTATCCTTTTTGTTCCAATCAATTTTTAACTGGTCCTGTTCTGGCAATGCTATGTAAATACACCCATTTACCATAAAAAATTTATTGCCTTTATCTTCTTACTGAACTATTTTTCTGATACTTTCATTAAAAAAAGTAATAGCCATTGCTTCGTCGACATTTTTCATGGGCAGCACTGCTCCTTTAAAATCCTCATTCATCCAGTCTCCGTAAGTAATCGCATCAAACTCACTGGTATCAATACTGTCATGCCCTCTATAACCGGAGGTGTACAGATAATAGTCATCTATGATAGTGTCAGGGATGGCCATTCCAAAACCAACTCCTATCGGATCACTAGTGCCAATAATTTCGTAGCCTCCTGTGTCAAAATGATGGGGCCATACGCGAATAGTTGTACTGAGCGCCATTTTATCTGCAACGCTTTCCAGGGCGAGTTGGGCAATTTTTCGGTAACCGAGCATCTTGTCCAAGTCATCTTGCGGAGGTTTTGTAAAGACAAAATTATCTGTCATTAAACCGTAGGGCAGTTCATAATGAAGTTTGTAACTATAGCTTTTAGACGCGCCCAATGTCTTTGTGACCTCACCCATCCACTCTACAATTTCACGATGCGATTTTCCATCGAGATGAAGGGTCATTCGCGTGGTATCATTGATTATCCAATGCAATGAAAATTGTATATAATCCAGTGCAATTTTGAATCCGTCATCATTTAAGGGCCAGGTTTCCAAATACCCGGTATTGGCATCGAACCCTAAGTTGGTATGGCTATCATCTTTCTTTTTTTCCAAAAAACTAATTCCGGCCGTGGCCAAGTACTGTGCAGCCAAGTGCATCATGTTTTCCATTATAATTTCTTTTAAGGGGTTATACCCGCATAGTTAATTCCGGTTAAGCGATGCATATCATAATCGAATGTCGATAGGTCATCAAAATTGAACTTTGTAATATCGTCATGACCACATGCCCGAGCGATTACCTTAATGAGATCATTTGTCGCATCAAAGAAATTATGCAATTGCTTCGCAGAAGAATCTATTATTAACCTACTGCGAAGTGACTCTTTTTGAGTAGCGATGCCGACCGGACAATTGTTACTGCCACAAGCGCGCATCCCCAGACAGCCAATGGCCTGAAGGGCAGCGTTAGAGACGGCTATAGCGTCGGCACCTAACATTAGGGCCTTGGCAAAATCCTCGGCGACCCTAAGTCCACCGGTAATAATCAAAGTCACATGGTCGGCACCGACCTTATCCAAATATTTTCTGGCTCGCGCTAATGCCGGAATCGTAGGCACATTGATATTATCACGTAAAATTGTCGGGGCAGAACCCGTTCCGCCACCACGACCATCAAGAATTATATAATCAACGCCAACATCAAGGGCGAACTGGATATCCTTTTCGATATGGCTGGCCGCTATTTTGAATCCTATGGGAATGCCTCCCGTTCGCTCCCGCACCTTTTTAGCAAAAGCTTTAAAATCTTCCACGCCATGGAAATTGGGAAAGGCAGCTGGAGAAATTGCCGTTTCCCCTGCTTTCAACCCTCTAACTTCAGCGATTTCCGCACTTACTTTAGTGCCTGGCAAATGGCCTCCTGTGCCCGTTTTGGCACCTTGACCGCCTTTAAAATGGAAAGCTTGTACATTATCCAATTTATCCCAAGAAAATCCAAACTGTGCCGATGCCAACTCGTAAAAATAGTTGTTGTTATTGGCTTGTTCCTCGGGCAGCATACCGCCTTCCCCAGAACAAATACCGGTGCCTGCCAGTTCAGCCCCCTTCGATAGTGCTATTTTTGCTTCACGGGAAAGTGCCCCAAAGCTCATATCGCTTACGAATAGTGGAATAGCGAGACTCAAGGGTTTCTTGGCGTTGGGCCCGATGACCGTTCGGGTGACGACCTTCTCTTCGTCCAACAGGGGTCTGCTTGCCAATTGGGCCGGCAAGAATTGGATATCGTTCCATTTAGGAAGGGTATTTCTATCTACTCCCATTGATGCGGAAGGCCCATGGTGACCCAAATTTTTTAGGCCGTTTTTGGCAAGCTCCTTTATATAACCTGTGTAAGGTTCTGTATCTTCGGGATGCGTATCGGCATAAGCCCCCAAATATTCGTCCCGCTTGAAGGGCTGCGCATTTTTGCTCAAATAAGCATTAATTTCCGCTTCATCTACATACAGCTTTCCACCATCGGTTTTGGTGGTGAATTTATGTAAAACCTCTTTGTTATTGTACTCGGAAACCCCGGTATCATAACGATAATCCCATCCATGAACACCACAAATGAGGTTATCACCGTCTATATGGCCGTCGGCCATCAATGCTCCTCGGTGGAGGCATCTGCCATACAGTACTGAAAGAGTATCATCAAATTTGACAATGACAAGATCAAGATCGTTGACCAATGCGTGGACCGGTTTTTTATTTTCTAAATCGTCTAGGAGAGCAATTTCTATTGGTTTTTTCATATGTGATTATTTGTTTACCTATTCCCTTATAGTAGTTGAAATTTTCAATTAAGTTTAAATGGTAATACCGACTCCTAAAACTGTTGCTTGTTACAAAAATTAGCTAAATCAATTAATCCGTATAATGTCCGAATATCTAAAGATATTTGTTGGTTCCAAACCAAGACTTTCTTCTTGGTAAAGTTCAGGTGGGACACTAATATCTCCAACATATAACTCACCTACCACACTTTTTGCATCACTTGCAAACAATCCCATTTTCGGCATAGCCAGAGTCAAAGTTGCCAAGGCCCGAATGGCAGGTTCGTAAAGTGTGCCACTGTTTAGATCCAGTCCTGATGGTGTATCCAAGGCCACAATAGGAGTATTTTGGTTATTGGCCCAATGTATCATAGTAGCAGCCGAACTAAGAGGATTTCCCTTTAAACTATATCCAATTATCCCGTCAAGAATGGCATCGGGCTTGATAAGCTTGTTCATCACAGTTTCCGATTCTATGGATACACCCATCCGTTTTAAAATAGTGTATTGATGGGCGGGAATTGGAGTAAATCTTTCGTAGGGGGCAGTGGTAAATACCCTGACCTTTGCTCCCCAATTGTGTAAGCGTCTTGCCGCTACCAAGGCTCCTCCCCCATTTCCACCGGTTCCGGCCAGAACCACAATACTCTTTCCCGATACGTCCCCGTCCAAAAATCGTTCCTTGACAAGAATGGCAAGACAACGGCCAGCATTTTCCATCATCTGGATCAATTCAATATGATATTCTTCGGTCATCAATCGGTCTACCTCAATCATTTGAGGTGTGTTGATCTTTAAGAAATTGGTGTAGCTGCCCTTTATATAAGTATTCATATAACTTGGTTTTGATCCATATTTATGCTTTTCTTAAAGATACTTAAATTGAAATACATCTCAGGTTCCTTAAAAATCACAACCGCACCTAAACTGCAAATATTGAAGCCTTAAGAATTACAACGATCGGAAAAGCGTGTTTTTAGAAATAGACGGGCCTAAGAATCTTCCTGACAATATTCTTGGATAATATTTTAAATATTTTGGCCCAGGAGGTTATTGACCATATTTCTGGAGAGAATAAAATTCACTAAAACTACCAATCACCTTGTTGTGCCTAAAAGAGGAATATCGAAATAATTTGTGAAGTTTATATCGATATCCCAAACTTCTAGGTCTTTCTAACCAACAAAAAAAACGATTGGAATACAGTTTAAGACATTCGTAATACTCTTCTTGGCTTTGCTTACTAAACAGACGTGGCCCAACAACTTCCTGACAAATTCATAAATAAAAAACAAACCTTTAAATATTATGGCAATTGTCAGGATTACTTATTTCTTCGTCTAGTAGTGGGAATACAAACGCATGTGCGACCTTATTCTGAAAAAATAAAACATGAAAAAAATATTGTTAGTTAGCAGTGCCATACTTTTTTTTGTAGCAATAATCTACTTAAACAATCGCTTCGGGCTGCTATCCATGGCAGGACTCAATGGAAAGGGACTGCCCGCTAAAGTCGTAAAGGGCAACCTGGCAAATGCTTCCGGAATTTCTTTTATCAAAATTGATCATTCCAAATGGCATTCATTACTCAATAAATATGTGGATGAGGATGGTAAAGTGGACTACGACGGCTTCATAAATGAAAAAGACGAATTGAATAATTACTTGGAATATCTTTCAAAACAGCTCCCTAACAATGAATGGTCTGTACAAGAACAATTGGCGTACTACATTAATCTATATAATGCACATACAGTAAATCTAATTATCCAGAATTATCCAGTAAAGAGTATAAAAGAAATTGATGGAGCCTGGACAACTGAGTTTATAAAAATAGGCAACAAAGAACTCTCCCTAGGCGCATTGGAGCACAGTATCCTCCGAAAAATGAACGAACCCAGGATTCATTTTGCCATTAACTGTGCCTCGGGCTCCTGTCCAAAATTGCTTAACAAGGCTTATTTGCCAGAAAAACTGGACGACCAGTTGGAAGAAGCCGCCCATGGTTTTATCAATTCGGACAATAACAACATTGGCAAAAAAGAGTTGCACTTATCCCGTATCTTCAAATGGTACAAAAATGATTTTTTAGATGGGGACCTTCTTCAATACATAAAGCCATATACCACAGTGATAATCGCACCGGATGCAGGAATTAAATATAAGGAATACGATTGGAGCCTAAACAAAAAATCCTAAGTATATCAGTCCATATTCCCATCCAACTCCACTTTAATTTCCGTAAATTTCCGTGTTATAGAAGGCCGGTATAGAAAACCAAAAACCCATAAATGAACTGGAGCTTTCTAAAAACCCACCCGCTTTGGGACCAGAAATCGCTTCCCCAAAAATGTTCCATTCGTTACCTTCACTATCTTTTATCAAGGATTCCGAACCATTATATACATACTCGAAATTCAATGAAGACTCTTCTGCATTCAATTGAAAGGAGACTATAAAATTTACATTGCCCACTATTATATATTCTTTGCCCTTAAAACTATCCCTTATTATGTTATTGGCTGTAAAAGAAGCAAAGCGGTAGGTTTTGGCATCCTCATCATCAATAATGGCATGAACTCTTTCCTTGGCGGGTAATCGCGGATCCTTGGCGACTGGAAACAAAAATCTGGAATTATTGGTGTTATAATCACCATAGGGTGATACGCCATAGGTGCGAGAAAATCCCGTATCCGAGCTTAATATCTGGGAGTTGGGAAAAAGACTTTTCCACGTTTTCCAATCTGTTTCGAAAAGACTTATCAAATCTATTTTCTCCCCGATTAAACTGCCATTTACAGACTCGTTCAAAATTTGTGACCAGTTACTGCCCGTAGCCCTATCATAAGGAATTAAATTTGTATTGTACAAAAGACCCGAGACCCCAAAAGTGGTTACCGTTCCCTTTACTCTTCTATTCCAACCTATACCTGTTCCTGTTAAGGGACAATAGGTAACGGCTACCAGAACGTTGCTTATATTATCATTGACAATCTCGTGCCAATCCAAGATGGCATGGGGGTAGGCCTTAATTTCCTCTCCATTTTTAATGCCGATGACCAAATCTGTATCATTAAGATAATCGATGTTTTGAACATTGGTAAATTTTGGATGGTCTAAAGCCGGAATACCATCTTTTCCAGGGCCTCCATCAAAAACTTCAGTTTTAGGAATGCTCCACTCCAAATTTACTACGGGTGGGTTAACACCTTCTTGACCGGGGCCCAATACTTCATCTGAACTGGAAGAGCTGCAGGAATACAATAGCGCGATACATGCGCAAACCAATAATTTTTTCATAGCTTATATTTAGGATTAATCGTATTTTTTCTAAGGTTCAGGTTAAAATAAACACCTATTGAGAAACGGGAAGTAGGAGTTAACTGTGTCCCTTCAACATAGCTGTACAAGGGCAGCTCCAGCCGGGAATTAATACCCAGATTGGGACTTAGCTGAACCGCCAATTCGGGACGAAAAAATACCCACTCCCCCCCAGTGTTGGGAATATCTTGATCATCTGTCTTATCCGCATAGGCCTTTCTGTATTTAAAGATCAAACCCGGATTAAAAATGGTATTGAATAATAAAAATTGGTCGGTATATCCAAAATTGGTCTGAAGCTCATCACCAAATTCATATGTGGATGAATTGTTTAGATACGAACTGTTCACTCCTGTAAATCTATAGGTAAAACTCCCCGACAAAGAGGCGGACGGTCTAAAGTTCAGTCTTTTGGATACAGAGGACCACCCTACTCCGTCCCAGGCACCACTACCGGGCTGAAGGTCTGCAGTAAGTTGAATACCCTGATCGGAAACAAGGTCTGACCTGCCCAAGGGTGCCTTGGTTCCCGCTCCAATATTCACAAGCGTTCCATTACCAAAAAGATCGGGCATGGAATACTTAAGAAGCAGGACCGCATCCCCAATTCCAGAAGTCTCGGTAAAATTCTCGTTCCCAAACTGTGATATGGTCCTGGATTGGTTTACCCAGGTAAAAAGTGTTTCTACAGCCAATTTATCGGTAAAAGCGTAGCCTAAATTAAAAAGTATGGAGTTGGTAATTCTTTGTCTGGAACTATCATCCAGTTTTGTGCTACCAGCGTTCAGAGTGTTTAAATTATTATAATCATAATTAAAACCTATGGAAAATACTCCCTTACCTTCATTTGGCAGGCCGAGATTATTGGACAGCGGAACCCCGCCCGAACAACATGTTTGGGAAGCCAACTGTTGGCAAAAAAGACAGGTAAACAGTAGTACAAGTACGGTGCGCACGGTTTAGGATTTACTGTAACAGACGGACGAATCTTAAACCCTGACAAACAATCACTTATAAATTATGTTAAATTTACATTGGAATGTCTAACTCAGTTAAAAATTGAAACCTTCATATTAGCATATCAAGAATTCACATGAGATATACCCTTGATATATCTATGTAATTTTAAGAGCGATACCATTACCACAAATTTCATCATCCATCTAAGGGGAAAGTCCAGACCATAGCGGGATAGCCAATTCTTTCTATAATGAATATGGATTGTAATGGTAGAGGTAGTGGCCGACTTTCTTTTCATAACAAAAAGTACATTTAAGGGAGCCAACCATGTAACAGTATTACTTTGTTCGGTATATTCTATTAGTCCCTCCCTAATATGTTGGGCCGTAATTACAAATTCCATACTATTGATTGGCAAAACACATAAGTGTTTGGAACCAACGGTACTAAGATGATCGCTTTTGTTGCGTATAAGCTGTAATCCAAAGATCCATCTTGGCCTAAGAGAAAAGTTGGTTACTATCCCATGAAGTTTTATCAACGAAGCATTAACTATTTTCGAACCTGAAACCGGCTTTCCGTATCGGAGAAAGTCGGTCCTGATAGGCAATTCCTTCAGTTTGGATTTCAATGGGGAGAGCGGGATGTAATTGTAGGTGACTTCTCCAATATTGGGGTAGGTGTAAATCCCCTTTTTCACCGTGGACCAATCCAATTTTCCCAATCCTTTGGGAATATCTATAGTTGATGAAAAAAGTAAATAATCGTTAAAGGGAATATCGTTTTTGAGCAATTTATGCACTAGGGTAACATCCGGACCAAATAATTTATTATAAGTTCCAATCTTTCTAGAGGTACTTTCCCCAAAATGGCTTACGAATTTCAAGCTAAGCCCATTGGCTGTTGAGCATGCACCACACTGGCAGATTCTATCCCGGTCGTAAAATTTTAAATGCTGATGAAATTTAGTGAACATTTCTTCGGCCTGCCCAATAAGTTCTTCAAGTGTAGGCCCTTTACCTGCGCGATAAAAAAAAACGGCATCGCCTTCAATTTCCGATATCTTTAAGTCCAACACATTTGCTGAAATAATTATTTCAAGCAGTTCCTTGATAATATGTGTACTGTGATCAATTTCTACCTGATTAATAAAGCTGGTAAAGCCCGATATGTCCGGTATAAAAAATAAGGTTGGTTTTATATCATGAACATTGGACATATTTCACAGATTATTATTGGTTTAATTATAAATACCAAGTAATACACGGGTGACTTTTAGTCCAGCTTACATTGTACAAAATTTAAGTATAAAGCTTATAACCAATGTTGATAAAAAAATTCAATTCTATAAAATATTGACAATTATCAATTGTTGGCAAGAGAAATTTGATTTAGCCTATTCCCCATGCTGCTTGATCTTATCCCAAATTTTTTGTTTAGCTGAATCGTCAAGGCCTTTTAAATTTTCTGGTGGAGTGGATATCAATCTTACAAGAGCCTTATTTATGATACTGGATTGCTTTTCATAAGAGCTGCATGCCTTGCAAACAGCCAAATGGGTTTTATATCGAATTCCATCCCAAAAGGGCAATTTCATACTCTCTTTTGTTTCTACCAACTCTGTAATCCTCTTACAGGAAAAAGTTACGCTACCCAAAATTCTTCTGATTATATACATTGCAATTCTATTTAATCCAAAAGTTTTAACGAATCCAATTGGAGTCTATACATTTTTTAAGCATTAATTTCGCGCGGTGCACGATCTGCCAATAATTGGACTGTGTTACCTTCATTTCCTGACATATTTGATCCGCACTTTTATCCGAAAGATACTTGGAAACTATGGCCAACTGCCACTTATCGGGTAAATTGCCTACACAATTTTCCATTATTCCTTTAAATTCCTCGTCGTCCAGAAGATGAACTTCTTCTTCCCATGCCACCTCACTAGCTGAAGGTAACCAATTGTCATGGGAATCAAAAAAAGAGTTGGTTTGGTTTATGAACTTCAATTCTGCACCCTTATTTGTTATGGTAGCTGATTTGGCCTTTTTTCGATAATGGTCTATTAATTTATTATTCAGTATTGCAAAAAGCCATGTCTTGGGCTGACTATTATGCTTGAAGTTTTCCAAACCTTTAACCGCCGACAAAAACGTTTCCTGCACCAAGTCTTCTGCTACTTCTTTTGAAGATGTTTTATGATAAGCCCAGCCGAACAAGGCATCGGAATAGAGATTGAACCAGTTCTCCATTGTTTTATTTGTTTCGCTAACATCTGACATCTTAAAAATATTAATTGATGAAACTATCCATAGCAGTATAAAGTAAAATATTGGTTAACTATTCGGCCAATACCTCAAACAATTGGACTCCAAATAATACTTTCCCTTACAGAGTCTGTAAAATTCCTTATTAACCAAGGTACTTGAGGACAATATCTTAGGTATTGAATCAGTGATTAAATTAAAATTATTTGGAATGCTTGTCAGGATTAATTTAATGACCGTCTGTTCATTCACAATAATTAAATACAACATGAAGAAAACAATAAAAATTATATCCTTGACATTAGGGGTTGGACTAGTTATAGCCATTGCGGTTGCATATTATATGTTCAATATGCCCAAACGCGATGTACAATCAGCTAAAACAGATTTCAGTGTTTCGTCTACCGATATTGTAAATGAATACCTGGCCGATGCCGCTTTGGCCAATGCGAAATACTTGCAGGAAGAAGGGGACTCCAAAATATTGGCCATTACCGGAAAAGTAGTATCCATTAGTGAAGACCTGAACAATCAAAAAGTAATTCTGCTAAAAAACAGTGGGGACAAGGCAGGAGTGAGTTGCACCTTCACAGCAGAAACGAACCAGAACACAGAACACCTACAAATTGGCCAAACTGTAACGGTTAAAGGCGTAATAAGGTCAGGAGCCGGGTTTGATGAAGACCTGGACCTATATGAAGATGTTATTTTGGAAAAATGTGATTTAGTATCAAAATAGATTAATAACAATTTAAAAACAGTAAAAAATGAAAAAAGTATCAGTAATAGCAGTAGTATTTGCAATTGTATCATTGTATGCATTTAAGCCGTTGGCAGACAAATTAGTGAGTAAGGATGGCCATATCAGTTTCTTTTCACATACCGCTTTAGAGGACATAACGGCCAATAACTACAAGGTAGTAAGTACTCTTGACAAAACAACTGGAGACGTCGTCTTTTCGGTGCCAATGCAGAGCTTCGAATTTGAAAAAGCGCTTATGCAAAAACATTTTAACAGCAATAAATTCCTGGATACGAAAAAACATCCAAAAGCTAAGTTTACGGGAAAAATAGGGAATCTGGGGGATATTGATTTTTCAAAAGATGGCACCTACACAGCAACTGTAACCGGTAACCTTGACATCAAAGGAGAAACAAAGGTCTTAAATGAAAAAGCAACCATTTCCGTAGAAGGCGAAAAGGTAACCCTCGACTCCAAAATGACTATAGTTTTGGCGGATTACGGTATAACTTTTTCCGGAGGTAAACCATCTACCAACATAGCAAAAGAGGTGGAAGTTACCGTCAAGTCCATATACGCCAAACAGTAGCCTTAAAATAATTTTCAATAACAACACCATGGAACAATATTTAAGAATAGCATTGATTGGACTGTTGATCAGTTTTTTAGGTTCGCTCCCTTTGGGAACCTTAAATATTACTGCTTTTCAAATTGCCGCTTTTCAAAATGTTTGGAATGCCATTACCTTCTCCCTTGGTGTTGTTCTTGTAGAATTGGTTGTGGTTAGGCTTACCCTAATGGGAGCAAAAACCCTGGATCTGGGAAATAGAATTTTTTTATATCTGATGCCACTGGCCGTACTTCTTTTAATGTATATGTCCTATTCAAGTTTTAGTACTATTGGGCATCCCTTGGATTTAAAGGCCAATATCAATGTAATCCCTATGGTAAAATCCTCTTTTATTTTGGGATTGTTGTTGAGTGCCCTTAATCCTATGCACATTCCGTTTTGGATGGGTTGGAATAGCATATTGGTATCCAAAAATAAATTAAACAACAACAGGGGCATGTATTCCTTTTACATTCTCGGAATAGGTTTAGGCTCTACATTGGGATTGCTCATTTTTATTCTTACCGGTAAATATGTTTTTCAAAACTACCAGCATTTCCAATATATAATATCGTATGGCACTGGTGCTCTATACCTAGTCTTTTCAACATATCTACTGTTTTTGTACTATAAAAAACACCTAAAACCAATTATAACTTAATAATTATGTTCAATTCCTCATTTCAAACCCTAGAGTCGTTCAAGGAAGTGCTTACGCAACTTCCGGAGGCTATTTACACCAAACCGTGTCCAATCTTATCCAATGCCACCATTGGACAGCACACAAGACATATTATTGAACTATATCAGTGCCTTGTACAGGGATATGGGACCGGATCGGTTTCCTATGATAGGCGCCAAAGGGACAAAAGGATAGAGACCGATGTGCATTTTGCCACTTTTCAACTAGTGCAAATTCAGATCAGCCTTGAGAAACCAAATAAAAAATTGAATATATCCTTTGATTTGAATGGACACGAACAAGAATTGGAATCCAACTATTTTCGGGAAGTAATGTATAATCTGGAACATACCATACATCATGAGGCCCTAATAAAGGTGGGCATCAATCTCTTAACGGACATTAAGCTCCCTGATTCTTTTGGGGTAGCCCCTTCTACATTAAAATACAGAAAACAATGTGCACAGTAAGTTTTATTTCGACAAACAATAAATTTATAATCACCTCCAATCGGGATGAACATACCTCACGTCCCACGGCTATTGAGCCCAAGGAAGAAATAATTAATGGCAGTAAGATAATATACCCCAAGGACCCCAAGGCAGGGGGAACCTGGTTTGCCATTAAAGAAAATGGCATGATCGCTGTTTTGCTCAATGGCGCTTTTCAAAAGCACATCCCTAAAGACAATTATTCAAGGAGCAGGGGTTTATTGTTATTGGACATCATCAGCAATGCAAATCCTTTCTTATGCATATCTGAAATAGCCTTGAAAAACATAGAACCCTTTACCCTTATTCTATTCGACGCTGAAATATTGATTGAATTTCGTTGGGATGGTACCCATAAGCACTATAAGGAAATGGATATGGAAGAAAATCACATTTGGTCCTCATCCACACTGTACGACCCTCCTGTAATTCGTGGCCGTGAAGCCCTTTTTACAAAATTTATAAACGGTACGGAAAAACTGGATGAAGACAAGATTATCGATTTTCATATGGAGAGTAATGACGATTACGAAAATGGCTTCGTCATCAATAGAAATAATGCCCTAAGAACATTTAGCGTTACTCAGGCGGTTTTTGAAGAAAATGGAATTTCCTTAAATCATTTGGACCTACTGAACAAAGGGAAACATTCAATTTTAATGCGCCTCGGTTTAATGACAAAACAGTTGATATGAGTTATCTACAATTAAAAATATTTCGTTTAAAACATTGGGAATATTGGCCCATGTGGGCAATATACTACCCTATTTTCCCAATATGGGCCTTTTTCGCGATCAAGGCGAGATCCTTTTTTTTCTTTAATGCCGTAAATCCAAACATTAAAAATGGAGGAATGGCCATGGAATCAAAAAAAGAAATCTACGATATTATCCCTTCCCAATACATTCCAAAAACATTATTGGTCAAAAAAAATTCGCTCTTAAAAAATATACTGCAAGAAGCATTGGCGGCCGGAATCAATTTTCCAATGATTGCCAAACCCGATATAGGTTTGAAAGCATTAGGTGTTGAAAAATTGGAAAATAGTAACGATCTTCTGTCTTATATGATTAAATCTTCAAAAGATTTCCTGATTCAGGAACTCATTGAATATCCTAACGAAATAGGATTGTTCTATGTTCGGTTTCCTGATGAAAATAAGGGTACTATAACTGGCATTGTTTCCAAGGAATTTTTAGCCGTTAAAGGTAATGGGCAGGACTCAATACTACAATTGATCCAACAGAATCCAAGAAGTTATTTTCAGTTGGCATCCTTAAAACAAAAGTATGGACAGGCCTTGGGTCAAATATTGAAAGCCGGTGAAAATTTTATTTTAGTGCCTTATGGGAGTCATACTCGTGGAGCAAAATTTCTGGACGTATCCCATCAGATAAACAATGAATTACTAGAAACCATCAACAATATTTGTGTACAGATTCCAGGATTTTACTTCGGGAGATTGGATATTCGTTACGATTCTTTTGAAGAACTATCCGCCGGAAAGAATTTTAGCATAATTGAAATAAACGGAGCTGGTAGCGAACCTACCCATATCTATGACCCCAAACATTCCCTGTTCTTTGCATGGAAGGAAATCTCAAGACATTGGAAACTGCTGTATCAGATTAGCCGGATAAACCATAGTAAAGGTCACAAATACCTTAGCTTCAAAGACGGACGGAAAATGTTGCGGGCAAATAGCAAACTGGAGGCACAGTTGAAATTGATTTAAAATGAACAAACATTTCCTTTACACATTTATGATTTCGATTTTTCTGAATACCATAGCCCAGGCACAATCAGACAATAAAGAATTGAAACTAAAAGTGACAAATTTAGGATTATCCGTTCAAGTTTATCCTGCAGGTATTATTCCAACGGTTAACCTGGAACAATATTTAACAAAACGTTCCTCACTGGTCTACCGACTAGGCGCTAATATAGTGGACCGCCAAGACTTTAGTGCCGAAAATGATGAGGAAAAGGGAGGGGGATTTGGTGCTTCCATAGGGTATCGAATTCACTATCCATTGCAGAATGGAGAAATTATTGCAGGCATAAATATGGATGTCTGGAATCTATGGATTGACTGGAGAGACAAATTACCCTTTCAAAATATGACATCGGGCACCACCTATACCTTGGTCTTACAACCTTGGTTGGAGACCGGTTATTTTTTCCATCTTAAAAACTCCAACTCAAAAATTGGAATAACTACTGGTTTTGGTAGGGAAATCAACACCATTGTGGACGGAAAACAGGTAGCACAGGATTGGATAGCCAGTGTTACGGTACAATATGTACTTTCCCTAAATAAGTAGGTTGAATATGCCTCCATTTATTTCTCTGCCTAGAACATTTTTTTTATTCCTTTTACTATATACAGTCGGCTATGGTCAGATTCCAAAAAAGCAATTCAATGAAAGTGATTTTGACCTTGGACAATACTCAGAATTTACCGCCAATAAAATAATACCCATTGATTTAACCTCTCAAGTATTAGTGGCACTTTCCTTTTATCCCCAACTGAGTACGACGAAAATTATCTTTAGGAATCGTGATAGGAAAACTCCTCTTAGCTCGCGACCAAGTATTTGGAGTATATTAAAGAAAAAAGAAAATCGCACATACATTATTACCATTAGTTCCTTGTCCAGCAAAAAACTAACCCCAATTCTGTATTCAAATTTGCCATACAATGCACAAATTGGGGTTTTAGGTCATGAATTGGCCCATATTTCGGATTATGGTACTAAAAATAACTGGCAATTGTTGAGCCTGTTCCTAAAACTGATACGTTCCAAAAATGTAGATAAATTTGAATACCGTACCGATCGCCGTTGTATAGCACATGGCCTAGGCTACCAATTGTATGCTTGGAGCAAATATGTAAGACAGGAATTACAAATTCCGGAATGGCGCGGGGAACCGGATAGGAATTACAAAAAGCGAAAAATTTCCCAACCCCAACGGTATATGAATCCTCTTACAATTGAATGTTATATGGATTCCTATGATCTCTATAAAAATATTAGATGAAAGATGCCAACTTATATTATTCTACGTCCTTAATGCCATCCAAAATTCCTTACTCTTAAATAATTCACATAAATCATTCCGTAGTGTCAGCCCGCTTAACCCCTGGCCCAAAAGCCTTCCAAATCTTTTTGATGGCTATAACTACCAATAAACACAAAAAACCAATAACGAGACCGGTAATAAATTCACCCAAAATAGCCGGTATGCCAATAAGCCAATGATGTAGCCATTCAATTTTATGCACAAAAATGCCCCCGACCACTAGAACCAGGCCATTCGGCTTTGACGTCTTTCCAAACCTCTGGCCGCTCCGCTAACTATTTTCCCCTATAAAATGGTAGATCCTGTTGAGAAGTTCCTTGGGATCGTCTATTATAAAAGAAGGGGCAAGTATGTTCGCAGCATGCACCTCACGTCTGGTAAGGTTGTTGGTTACGGCAAAGACGTTCATACCTGCCGCAATTCCGGCCTTAATCCCATTTAGCGAATCTTCAATTACCAAACATTCTTCAGGTTCCATTTTGAGCATATCTTTAACTTTAAGGTATATCTCCGGATGCGGCTTTCCCTGTACAATATCATCGCTGGTAAGGATAAAATCTAATTTTCCCCGGATTCCCATGGCCTCGATCACCTTTTCAGCCTCACGGCAATGCGACATGGTGGCCAGCACTGTTCGAAAATTATCCCCGTGAACTCTACGTAGCAAATCAAGGTTATACTTACAAAAATGACCGGATAGGAGGTTTTTATCGTTGAGCATTTGATGGTATATGGCAAGCCTGCTTGTAATAATCCTCTCTTTGACAGTTTCTGAATCAAGGCCGTCCAAATGTTCCGATAAGGGCTTTTTGTATTCCTCAAAAAGTCCATCCACAACTCCGGCCCTGGGAAGCCCCACATACTTCCCGAAACTGTCCATCACCATTTTTTGTAGCACCGACCCCTTTGTCAAAATCTGAATGGCCTGGGCATAGGATTCCGCCTTTAATATTTCGGTATGTACCAGAGTTCCATCAAGATCAAAAATTATTGCTTTTATCATCTTGTCCTTAAATTGGCCATAATTATTGAAAAGTGTAACTTTTTTTCACCATCTCCGATAGTCTAAAGTATCCGTATGCATAATTTTCCGGATTGCTAACATTGACACAATTTCCCTTAAGGGGGACGGGAGTAGAACTAAAAAGACCAGTACCTCCCGACTGTTCTATAAGTATCCCTATGAAATTGGAATACTGTTCGGAGATACCGTAAAACTCGATATCAATGATATCACCAGGAACAAATGCCTCTATTTTATCCGTGCTTTCATCTTCCTCCTTTTCAAAATACCAACTAATTTCGTTCCCGTTTATAAATTCATCATCCGCATCCTCCAGATAAGGAAAAAGATCGCCCCGTTCTTTGAACTTAAAAAGGTAATAATTTTCTTCCTCTTCGGGATCAGTAAATATAACGTTAACTTCAAGATCCTCATCGTTAAAACCTTTTTTTCGGGATTGGGTAAGGTCTGAAATATCTACTACCGGCATTAATTTCTCCGTGGCCGTATAGGTTTCATTATTATAAATAACTTCCAAGGTATATGTCCCGTTTAATACCGGTACAAAAGATGTCGTGGTATATTCCCCATTGTTTTGGTCTTCAAATGCATATGTTGCCCCATTAGCGTTGTTAGTGACGATAACGGAGGCCCCGGTTACACTGGAATTGTTATTGTTGCCAAAATAGGGCATGGAAGTGCTTAGCTTAATAGTTTGTTCATTCCCTGAAGTTCCTTTTTCCCAATCCAAAGAGGCTTCGATAGTTAATCTTGCCGGTGCCGTTTGCACGTCAACATCTATTACATCTGTACAGGCACTAAAGGTAATCACGATGGAAATAATTGCAAGTGTTATATATGTCTTCATTTTCTATTAAAATTTAAAGTTATAGGTTACTGATGGCACAATGCCGAAAATTGCCGTTCTGGTGGCTTCATTGGCTCCCGTATCCACATTCTGTCCAAAAGAGATGGAAGCTGCATTTTTGTGATTATAAACATTATATAAACCTAGGACCCACTCCCCTTTCCATCTATTATTGGGTTTTCTATTGGGTCTATAAGTAGCGGAAACATCCAATCTATGATACGCTGGCAAGCGATCGGAATTTCTATCCGAGTAACTGGCAATGGACAGGTCTTCATAGGTATACTGACCGTTGGGATAAGTAACCGGTCTACCTGTTTGAAAGACCAGATTGGTCCCAAACGACCATTTCTCATTTAATTCATAGGCCCCTGTCAAAGAAAAATCATGGGTCCTGTCATAAGCGGTGTTGTACCACTTTCCATCACTGATTCCCAAACCTCCTGCATTGCCTCCTGGAGTTCGTTGTTCAGATTTTGCCAAGGTATAGGCAAACCATCCGGTAAACCTACCTTCATTTTTCCTGGCCAAAAATTCAAGCCCATAAGCCCTTGATTCCCCATTCAAAATTTCTGTCTCAATATTGTTGGCCCCTATTAAATCAGAACCGTCTATATAATCTATTCTGTTATCCGTGGTCTTGTAATAGGCTTCCACCTCCATGGAATACATTTTATCGTTGAAATTTCTAAAATAGCCCAAGGCATATTGATCCGACAATTGTGGTTTTACAAATTTGCCGCTGGGTGTCCAAACATCCAGAGGCGTAACCGAAGTGGTATTGGACAATAAATGAATATACTGTGCTGCACGTGAATAGCCGGCCTTTACTGAAGACAAATCGTTCAACTGAAATGCAAGGGAAAGCCTTGGTTCCAAATTGCCAAAAGTTTTAATAGTTTCACTTTTCCCATAATAGGTCTCCCCTACTGCAGTACCTCTTTCGTAAATACCCAATAGTTGGTTATACACCACTGGTTTATCATCCACATATTCTGTCATTGCCTGCCCTCCCATGCGACCAAATGTGCTATAACGAAGGCCGTACTGTACCGTTAACTTATCGGTTAGCTTATGTTCCGCATTAATGTACAGTGCACTTTCAAACGCTTTTTTACGGTCCAGGGACAAAGGATTGATTTCCGATGATTCTGAAGTAGGCCGAATTTGCCCCGGATCAAAATCGTAATAAATACCACTTGCCCCAAAATCCAGTTTAAATTTTTCACTGGTATAATACTTTAAATCATATTTTATATTGTAGTTGTTTATAGAGGAAATCCAATCGAACTCTTCAATTACAATACCCAGATCATAGTCGTACTTGCTATATATCAATGATAGGTTGGAAAACAATCTATCATTAAAAATATGGTTCCATCGCAAATTTCCCGACAAGTTTCCGTAACTGCTATTAAAACTTTCCCCTAATTCAAAGGCATCCCTACCAAAATATCCGGAAAGAAAGAGCTGGTTATTCCCATTAAGGTTGTAATTGGTTTTAAGATTCAAATCATAAAAATTTGCACTGTTGTCTTTTCCTGCAGCCTTCAACATCAAATGGGCATATGATCCTCTTCCTGCAATTAAGAAAGAACCTTTTTCATTGAACATAGGGCCTTCCAAGGCCAATCTGCTAGAAACAATTCCGATTCCCCCGGTCATGGCAAAATTTTTGCTATTCCCATCCTTTTGGCGTACATCCAAAACTGAAGAGGTTCTTCCTCCAAATCGCGCAGGAATACCTCCCTTGTACAATTTAATATCCTTGATGGCATCTGCATTAAAGACCGAAAAGAATCCTAGTAAATGGGATGTGTTGTAAATAATGGCCTCGTCCAAGAGTACCAAATTTTGGTCTGCCGCACCACCTCTAACATGAAACCCACTGGAGCCCTCGCCATTATTGGTAACTCCTGGAAGCATTTGTAGGGATTTTATAATATCCAACTCCCCTAATACCACTGGCATTTGTTTTACTGTTTTAATGTTTAGTTTGGAAACGCTCATCTCCGGCTTTCTAAGGATAGCACGTTCCGGTTCCTCGGCAGTCACCACAATTTCGTCCAGTTGGGTAGAAAACTCCATGATTTCAAAATCTA
Organism: Arenibacter sp. S6351L; assembly: GCF_023016025.1. Taxonomy (NCBI): domain Bacteria; kingdom Pseudomonadati; phylum Bacteroidota; class Flavobacteriia; order Flavobacteriales; family Flavobacteriaceae; genus Arenibacter; species Arenibacter sp. S6351L. The sequence continues at coordinate 63,664 of NZ_JALKBB010000021.1, forward strand.
TTTTTTGATCCCGATCTAGGACTATTTCCTTTTTTAATTCAGTAAAACCGATATAGGAAATAATAATTTTGTAATTCCCTTTTGGAGCGGTAAGGGAGTAAAAACCATATTCGTTGGTGGTAACACCTATCGTGGTCCCCTCCAAAAAAACAGAAGCCCCAAAAAGGGCCTCCCCATTACTCCCATCCGCAATGGCACCACTTACGGTATACCTTTCCTGAGCGGATAATACTGTTGTGAATAATAAAAATGTTAGAAAAATATTTTTCATTCTTTGATTATTGAATATTTCTTTAATGATTGTTCGTTTGTTCTTTTTTAATAAGTACCTATGACAGCCCTATGCCGTTACCTTGTAGTTTTGATTGATGAATAAACCTCCTAAGTGTATTGGGTACCTCTGCTGATTACTTGTTAATTTTTGCTACATCTAATTTGCTTTATACTTACAGTGGTTAAAATTTATTTTTTTGTTCCTTCTTAATCCATATTACCAAATAGGCATGTGCCTACATTATCTTTTCCCTGGTTGGTCCAACCCAATAAACCGATGTTTCCATTAGGTACTGTCAAGATTCTTTCCATAATTCCTCGGCAAAATTGTGAATTCATTTCCTTTCAAACGTTCCGTAATGAAAATCCGAACCTTATTTTGAGAATAGTGTTTCATTGGGATTTGCAATTCGGCTAGAGGCTATGTTGGAATTTAGTAATGTGGACCAACAGCCTCTATGGGAATATCCGTTTCCAGAATATAGATGCGCTATATCTTTCCTAGGCCTACTTGTAATTTTGGCAATAACACTTTCTATTGCCAACCACCTAAAAAATAATAAACTGCCCCCCTCAACAAAGGATGCTAATTCTCTATTTTGATTTCTTGATTTCAATTTTTGATATTCATGTTTATGTTATGGCCTATTGACATCCGAAAAAAATAAAGGTTGCATATCTTCCCTAAAAAAAATTATTTCAATTTTCAGCTGCCAAGTTTATTCCGCTAAAACTTGCCCTATTTAGTGGCTTTCGGGGTAAAGGAGTATGGGTGAAATTAAATTGTCCAAAAATATTTTTCTGTTTAGATGCAACTTTTTCCACTATTGTTTGTCTATTAATTTGAAATCCCCCCTGATTGGACCGTTAAAACCATTTTTTTAGTTGAAAACCAATATCCGTTTTACACACCAGGAACTTGTTGAAAAGAGCAAGTTGGGCGACCGAAACTCACAGTTTCAATTGTATGAACAGTATGTAGATGCTATGTACAATGTTAGTATGAGGATGTTGTGCAGTAAGGAAGATGCTGAAGATACCGTTCAGGACAGTTTTGTTGAAGCTTTCAAGAATTTGGGGAATTTTAGATATGAGAGCACATTTGGTTCTTGGCTAAAAAGAATTGTAATCAATAAAAGTATCAACCATTTAAAATTAAAACGGATTCCCTTAGTGCCAATAATTGACCATGAATATCATCTCACTGAAGAACCAATTGAAAACGTAAAGGACATAGATATAGAAAAGGTAAAAAGAGGCATTAAACAGCTTCCACCGGGTTACCAGCAGATTATACACCTATACTTGATAGAAGGATACGATCATGAAGAAATTGGGGAAGTATTGGAAATATCAAAATCCACCTCTAAATCCCAGTACCACAGGGCTAAGAAAAAGTTACTTGAAATTATAAAAGAAATGTAATGGATTATTTTGAAAAACATATAAGGGACAACAAGGCATTGTTCGATGAACACAAGGCAGACAGATCTAAAATGTGGGCCAAAATAGAATCCGAACTGTCCAATACGAAGCCAAAGGTAGTTCCGTTGTGGAAATCCCCGTTATTTCGTGTGGCAGCCAGTATTGTGTTGGTCTTGCTTTTGTCTATCCTAATCGGTATTACAGTGTATGGCGGACAGCTCTCCGGCTCGCAGAACAGTGTGGTCTCCCAAGAACTCCTGGATATTGATATGCATTATAGCAACTTGGTACAGCATCAAGTACAATTAGTAAAAAATCATCCCGACCTATCACAGGAAGACAAAGACGAATTTCTATCGTTCATGGACGAATTGGATGAAGAATACGGAGTTTTAAAATTGGAAATGGAAAAAAACCTCGGCAACGAAAGGGTCTTGGAGGCTATTATTGGCAATTACAAAAAAAGGATAGAACTCATAGAAAACTTATTGAGGCAAATAAATGATTCAAAAATGATAAATGACGATTATGGATACACCTTATAAAAACTCGCTATTATGTCTAGCCATGGTCCTAATGGCCAATTTAATGCTAGCCCAGGAAAAAGTATCGAAAACCATATCGGAGACTTTTGAAATGTCCAATGCCGGAGAACTCCAAGTGGACAACAAATATGGCAACATAACTATCCACGGGTGGTCCAAGAACAATATTTCGATTGCTGTAGATATTACTACCACTCATAAAAAAAGGGAGAACGCACAAAACCTATTGGATCGTATTGAGCCTAGAATTAAATCCATGACAGATTTTGTGACTATTAGTTCGGAAATTGCAGAAAAAAACAAAGGTTTTTTGGCCGAGTATTTCAACAAGGCAAATCCGTTCGACTTTGACCGAAGCAATATACAGATAAATTACTCCATTTATTTACCCGCCAATGCGGTGGTGGACATCAATAATAAGTTTGGCGACGTCATTCTAGAGGATTGGACCGGCAAATTAAAAATAGACGTACAGCATGGCGATATTTGGATCAACAAAAACCTTAAAAACGCAGACATTGTCCTAAAATATGGTAAGCTGAAGGCCAAGAATATAAACTTTGGAAGTATCAATTTAAAAAATGGCAGTTTATCCCTTGGCAAATCCAAGGATTTAAGACTCACCAGTAGCGGTTCAGCTATAGATATAGAGGAGATTACCTCCTTGGAAATCTATTCCAGTAAAGATGAAATTACCATTGACGCCGTGGAAGACATACACGGGGCATTGGAATTCTCCAACGTAGCATTGGAGAATGTGGACGATGAAATTGATCTGGTCATGAAAATCGCGGAATTTAAAGTATCGAACATTCATAGTGCGGATGCCAAGATCAAAATTCAGCAACAATCCTCGGAAATAGTTCTTAATGTTCAGGATTTCTCCTTTAGGTTTAATGCAACCTTGGAGGAAGGATTGTTGCGTCTTCCTAAAACCTTCGAAAATGTAGAAACCCAAATGATAGATAAGGGAAAAAGAATACGCGATATAAAGGCTACTTACGGCAATTCCAAACTGGGTTCCATTTCCATTACAGGTGAAAAAGGGGTAATACTTTTAAAGGAACTTTAATTTAAATTAAAAAAAAAGTGAAAAAAAATGCAACTTTTTACAGAGTTTGTTGTCTACTATAACATCATCAATCAAAAATCAAAGAGCATGAAATTAAACACAGCAATTTTACTTCCCCTTTTATTGGGGTTCATTATTCCAACCTTTGCCCAGGACACTTCTGGCGATTATGTGGAGTTTAATGACCGAAATAATGTAGTGCATGGGGTCTACCTAGGTCTAACGACCCACTATGGAGAAATTGAGGATAAGGACACCTTCTTCACAAGTTTGCAAGTCGCATATGTGGCCAACCAACAATTTGAAATAGGTTTTGTGGGCACCTTCTTCTATTCGGACCAAAATATTTATAGGGGTCTGTCCATGTACGATGAAGATCTTATTGGCGCTTATGGAGGACTGCATTTAGAACCTATTTTTTTTAGCAAAAACCTCGTTAACCTCTCATTTCCGGTATTGATAGGAGCTGGGGGCATGGGCTATATAGATGACAATTATAGCGACCATGATTTTGACGAGCAAGAATTTGAAGATAACGCACAGGCCTTTTTTATAGTTGAACCCGGTATCAACGCCTTGTTCAATATTTCCAGGTACTTACAATTGGAGGCTGGAGTAAAGTATCGATTTTCGAATAAATTCAACGATGCCAAGAGCTTTGCCCCCATTAAGGACATAAACGGCTTTTCCGCAGGAATAGGAGTCAAAGTGGGCATTTTTAATATGGGAAGGAATAGGTATAAAAAGAATATATAATATGAAAAATACAACTAAAAGCATTTGCTGCATCTGCCATGATGTTATTGAGACCCAACATGTATTTTCAGAGGACAATCAAGTTTTCCTAAAAAGAAATATGATCGAATCCTCAAATGGAAAAACACTCAAAGACCAATGGTATCCGATAAATTTCCAATGGGTATCGGACATAGAGCTAAGAAATAATTTAGCGCTGCAATCCAATTTGGATTAAATATTAGTAATTGGCAAAAGGCTTCTTCCTAGTTATAAAACGTGTAAGAACAAGTATTCATTTGTGGTCGGTTTTGCGGTTTGGCCGTAACAGGGTTAAAACCTTCTTAAATACCATTACCACCAATAAACAAAGGAAACCTATAACCAGACCGGCTAAAAATTCCCCCACTATTGCCGGCAATGCCTCTAGCCAATGATGAAGAAATTCTAGGTTATGTACAAAAATCCCTCCGGCCACCAGAACCAGGGCGATGGTTCCTATTACCGATAAACTTTTTATAACTACAGGCAGTGCTCCTACTAAAAACCTGCCAATAGAATCGGATATACTGTTCTTCTTGCCATTAAGCTCAATAAGCTTTAATCCAAAGTCGTCCATCCTAACGATAAGCGCAACTATACCGTAGACCCCGGCCGTTGCCACCAAGGCTATAATGGAAACTACCATTACCTGGGTCCAAATAGGCTCCTGAACTACCGTTCCTAAGGCTATGATTACTATTTCTACGGAGAGAATAAAATCGGTTATAATGGCCGACTTAATTTTTTCCTTTTCCAAAAGCAGGATTTCTTTTTTGGTTAAATAGGTTTTTACTTTCTCTTCTTTTGGATGTTCGTGAGGTACAAAAAATTCATAAATCTTCTCTGCCCCTTCATACGCCAGATAAAGTCCGCCCAATACCAAAATCACAGTGATTGCCAATGGAAAAAAAGCACTGAGCAGAAAAGCTATGGGAAGAATGATCAATTTGTTCAGTATGGACCCTTTTGTAATGGCCCAAAGCACTGGAATTTCACGTGAGGAAACAAAACCAGAAGCCTTTTCGGCATTTACCGCCAGATCATCACCCAAAATACCGGCCGTTTTCTTACCTGCAATTTTGGTCATAGCCCCTACGTCATCCATTAAACTGGCAATATCGTCCAGTAAAGCAAAAAATCCTGATGCCATATAATTACACTTCCTTTATTAATTTATTTTGTTATTTTTTCACCCACATGCTAACGCTCCATGCCCGCAAATATATTTTATAATTTCTACACCTGCATTTTAATTACAAGAATAGGTCCTTTTCCTCAAAAACCAAGGCTCAAAAAATTCCAATTTTGCCCCAATACACCTTTAGCTTCTAACAAAACCCCACAATTATTGACCAATATATTTGTACAAATTCCCTTTACCCGTATATTTTATTTAATAAGTTAGCATAAGTATCGTAAAAGCGCATTTCCTATTCCACTAATGATGATCTTTGGTGTACAAATTATGAAATCAACCAAGTCAAAATATCGATTTTTTAGGAGGGCCGCCAAAGTTGTTTTGGTATTTGCTTTGCTTTTTATCGTATTGGTACTTATTATTAGAAGCCCATGGGCCCAGAATTTCATAGTAAACAAAGCAACAAATTACATATCCAGCAGGACCAATACCAAAGTTGAAATAGACCAGCTTTTTATAACTTTTTCAGGAAACGCTTTTTTGGAAGGATTATATCTGGAGGATAAAAAGGGGGATACCCTACTGTATTCCAAAACCATGGAGGCCAATATACCTCTTAGAACCTTGCTATTCCAAAATGAACTGAATTTAAAGTCCCTTAAATGGGAAGGTTTACGCGCTCAGATTGAACGAAAATCGGATTCGGAGAAATTTAATTACCAATTTCTCATAGATGCCTTGGCCACGGAAGATACCATTTCCCAACAGTCCAATACCGCACCTATGAAGGTAAAAATAGGGACTCTTGATTTTTCCGACTTTAAAATATCCTATAATGATAGGGTTTCGGGTTTAGAGGCCAAACTGGACATGGGTACCCTATATTTAAATGCCAATAAGACCGATCTTGAAACCATGCATTATGAGTTGGACGAAGTGGCACTATCGGATACCAAAATCCAATACAAACAAAGCAAACCTTTTGCACCCCAGGACAATCCCGAAACTAAACTCCCCTTCTTGGTGGTCAACGAACTTAATTTCAACAATATTTTATTAGATTACAATTCCATTCCAGACAATGTAATAGCAGCGGTAAGATTGGGAGAATTTAGATTGGACCTCCCCAAAGCCGATCTCACAAAAAACGAGGTGGAAATTGAATTGCTCTCCCTAAAAAACTCGGACTTCTCCCTACAACTCCAAAAAGATAATCTGGAGGTTACAGATTCTTCGGCGATCGCCATAAAAAAGTCAGACTTTTCGTGGCCCGATTTCGCATTAGTGGCAAATAAAATTTCGCTCGAAAACAATTCCGTCCAATACCGGTTAAATAACGCTACATCAGAGGCAGGGCACTTCAACCCCAACAATGTAGCGCTATCCAATCTTACTTTGAACGCAACAGACCTCAACTATCAACCTAAAAATGCCAGTCTAAATATAGACCGGTTTTTATTCATGGAAAAAAGTGGCTTCGTTCTAAACCAATTGGCCATGCACGCAAGTTTAAATGATACCTCGGCATCCATTTCCGAATTAAAAATGCAGACTGCTTCAAGTGTTTTAAATGGAGAGTTCACATTGGATTATCCCTCAATTCAAAAACTGATAGATTTCCCGGGGAATACCAAGGTAGAACTGCAATTGAAAGAGATAAAACTGGCACTTCAGGACGCCCTCTATTTTCAGCCTGCGCTAGCAGAAAATGAATATTTTACCATTGGCCAACAACATCCTATTATTGGAAATTTAAATATACAGGGGACAATAAATGATTTGAACCTGCCTAAATTAAATTTAAATTGGAGCAACACTACCTTGACAGGTGAAGGCCATCTATTCCAGCTTACTGAGTCCGATTCACTTTCTTTTGATATTTCAACTTTAAAAGCTACCTCCACCATTGCCGACCTACAGTTATTTGTAACCGAAAAGGACCTGAACATGTCCCTGCCCCAGACTATTTTGGTCGAGGCCCGGGCACAGGGCGGTTTAAAAAACGTCTCAGGAGAGGCGCTTGTAAAAATTCCAGAAGGCACTGCCCAAATCACGGGAAACTATTCCAACTTGGATACGATAAACTTCAGCGGAAGCCTGCAAGTAAGCGATCTACAATTGGGCAAGTTGCTAAAAAATGATCAACTGGGCACCATGGCATTCACCATAAATGCATCCGGAAGCGGTAGCAGCCTCAATACCTTGAATGCTGAAATGGATTCCAAATTCGACCAACTTACCTACAAAAATTACGATTTTGCCAATCTGGATCTCAATGGGAAAATCCGTAACGGAAAAGGCAACATAAACCTCAATTTCAAGGATGAGAATCTAAATTTCACTTCCCAAACAGTTGTGGATCTGGATTCCTCCAATTCAAAATATGGCCTAAATCTAAATGTCATTGGTGCAGACCTTCAAGCCCTTGGGGTTACCACAGAAAATATAAAGGCAGGGCTGGAAATGGAAGCCGATTTTACCGGTAATCCAAAAGACTTTTCATTGAATGCTTTAGTGAAAAATGGGGTTGCCGTATATGATGGGCAACAATACCAAATGGGTGAAATGGAGATTAAATCCAAAATCGATACCCTGAATACGGAGATTGCAATAATAAGTGATTTTCTGACTGGGAACTTATATTCCAATGGTTCTCCCCAAGGCATAAACACTTCCTTAAAACAATACTTTAAAAATTATTTTCAAGATTCTATAGTACCTACCTCCGCTGCCGATACCTTAAAACTAAAAATGGATTTAAAATTGATTCCGAATTCCATTCTCACTGAGGTATTTCTAAAAGATCTTGAACAATTGGACTCTATAAGTGCACACGCCAGTTTTGATGCGGCCAATAGAACCTTGGTGTCGGACTTACAAATACCCTATGCCAGATATAATGGAATGACACTTGATAGTTTAAGCTTTTCTATAAACGGAGATGCCACGAATCTCAATTTTAAGGCAGGACTGGCCAACCTCCTGGCCGATCCGGTAGACCTTGGAAGAACCTCTTTGGAGGGCAGGTTGGACAATAGGCAATTATTACTGGATTTCAGTTCTTATGATGGAAATGAAAAAATAACGCACATTGCTTCCGAAATGACCTTGGCCAAGGATACCACCTTACTCCATATCGATCCCTTGGAATTAATATTTAATAAAAAAGAATGGACTATTCCAGAAGACAATCAAATATCCATAGCAGAAAACTTTTTGGAATTCAATAAGGTAACCTTGGAAAGAAATTTACAAAAATTGAGTCTTGTAAGTGTATCTTCCGAAACGGAGGAAAAACCTCTTAGGCTAACCTTCGAGCAATTTAAACTACAGACCTTTATAGGCATGCTAAACCCAGATAGGCCTTTGGCTTCAGGAATAGTGAACGGGGATTTTACCCTTGAAAATCTATTTGGAGCCACTGGGATTGTGGCAGATTTTAATGTAACCGATTTAGAAATTTTGGAACATGCCCTTGGCAATCTAAGTTTGAATGCCAATTCCAAAACAAATGGAACCTACGATTTTAATCTAGCTTTAAAAGGCGGTGGCGCAGATATTGACCTTAACGGGGATTATGCCGCATCCGAAACTGGTGCACAACTAAATTTGGATATGGATCTAAATAGGATAGACCTCCAGTTTATAGAAAAATTCTCCCAAGGAAATTTGAAAGATTCTCATGGAACGCTATCCGGAAATATTGATGTTTCCGGGACAACTACTTCCCCCATATATTCTGGTTCTGTTAATTTTCACGACGTCGATTTTAATGTGGCAACTTTGAATTCCGTATTCAGGATTTCCGATGAAACCCTTAAAATTGATAACAAAGGAATTTATTTGGACAATTTTCAGATTACGGACGCCAATGGCAGCAACTTTAAAATGAACGGTTCCATTGGCACTGAAGAATTAACAAATCCAAAATTCGACATCAGTCTAAATGCCGAACAGTTTCAAGCCCTAAACTCCACAAAGGACGACAACGAATTGTTCTATGGCAAGTCAAGTTTTGATCTGGACTTGAGTGTCAAAGGCTATTTAAAGCTCCCAATAATAGAAGGGAGAATCAGAGTCCGTAAAATAACCGATATTACCTATGTAGTCCCCAAAGAGCAGTTGGATGTGCAGGAGCGTGAAGGAGTGGTCCTTTTTGTTAACCGTGAAAACCCCGATGCCATTCTTACCAGAAATGACCAGGAAGAAACCCCCGCTTTTTTTTCCGGCATGGATGTCAATGTTATTCTGGAAATCGCGGACGATTCGGATTTTAACATCATCATTGATGAACGTACCGGTGATAACCTTAAAGTATCTGGTAACGCAACGCTAAATCTCAATATAAAACCTAATGGCTCAACAAATCTCACCGGCCGATACGAACTAAATTCTGGGCATTATGAGACCTCTTTATACAATCTGGTAAAGCGAAGATTTGAAATCAACCCGGGAAGTACCATTGTCTGGCAGGGCGACCCAACGGATGCAAAACTGAACGTGACGGCAGTGTATGAGGTGGAAACTTCCGCAACACCACTGATGTCGTCCGTTATTTCCGGTGAAGATATAAGTGTTATCAACAAATACCGCCAAGTACTACCCTTTTTGGTATACCTTAATGTTGATGGCGAATTGTTGCAGCCAAAATTGTCCTTTAGGCTGGATATGCCCGAAGACGAACAGGGTTCCCTTGGAGGGGCTGTTTACGGTAGGGTTCAACAGTTGAACCAACAAGAGGCAGAGTTGAACAAACAAGTGTTTTCCTTGTTGGCACTTAATAGATTTTATCCCGATTCTGGCAGTGATGGAAGTATGGGCGGTACGGCAGCCATTGCAAGGGACAATGTAAACAAGGTGCTATCTGGACAGATCAATGCCTTTTCTGATAAGGTTTTTGGAAAATCAGGATTTGAGGTCGATTTTGACCTGGACAGTTTTACAGATTATCAAGGAGATAGTCCACAGGATCGCACCCAATTGAACATCAATGCCAAGAAAAAATTGTTCGATGATAGGTTGGTGGTTACTGCCGGCAGTGCTGTGGATGTGGAAGGAAGTGCGCAGCCCGGTCAAGATGAAACCCCGATTATTGGGAACGTAAGCCTAGAGTATTTACTTACCAAAGATGGCCGCTATAGGCTTAGGGGTTTTAGAAAGAACGAGTACGAAAATATTATAGACGGTCAATTGATCGTCACGGGAATAGCCCTAATTTTCAACAGGGAATTCAATAAATTCAGTCAGTTATTCAATCCCCTGAAAGAAACAGGTACAACAGATGACAAGGAGAAGGGAGATCAAAAAAAATGAATAGGATTTTGATGGCAACCAAAACATATTACTATGCGCTGATACTGCTAATACTAGCTAGCCTATACTCCTGCGGTGTAAGTAAATTTATACCAAATGGGGAATCCTTATATACAGGTTCCGAGATCAGCATTGCAGCCAATAAAGAAATAGGGAAGACCAAAAAGGTCTCCCAAGAACTGCATACCCTTCTGGAACCAGAACCCAATTCCAAAATTCTGGGGCTAAGGCCAGGGCTGTACTTCCATTATAAATCCCAGAAGAAAAACCCAGGTTTTCTAAACCGATGGCTCAATAAAAAATTTGGAGAAGAACCAATATATTTATCCGATGTAAATCCACAACGTATAGAGCAACTCATGTTGAACCGTTTGGACAATCGTGGATTTTTTTACAGCAAAGTATCGTCAGAAATAGACAGTACCCAAAAACATGCGGCCCTTAGGTACCATGCGGAGCTCCAACAACCCTATACCCTTGAACAATTTAAGCTGCATAAAGATTCCCTGCCAATTTATAAAGATATATCCAAGGCCCTGACCAGAACAGAAATAAAGCTTGGACAACGGTTCGACCTAGAGCTTATGAAATACGAGAGGGAACGTATAGATCAGGAACTAAAGCAAAAAGGTTATTACAATTTTAATCCAGATTTTTTGATTTTTGAAGTCGATACCAATCGCTATGACAACAAGAAGTTCGATCTTTTTTTGAGGCTTAAAAAAAATGTTCCCAAAAAGTCCCTTATTCCCTATACCATTGATTCCATTTCCGTATTCCCGAACTATTCAATCAATACGGATACCCTTACTCCTCCCAGAGCCACAACGATCAACGGTATAAGCTTTTTTCAGAAAGAAGAATTTTTTAAACCAAAAAAACTGGAACCTTACCTCCTTTTCGGGCCAGGTCAAAAATATAATTCAAGAACGGCCCGCCTAACAAGCAATCGCCTATCCTCTTTAGGTACCTATAAATTCGTGAACATTAGATTCAATGAAAAAGACACCACGGCTACCGATAGTGTAGGATCTTTGTCCGCGGACGTATACCTTTCGCCCCTGACCAAGAGGTCTGTACGTGCAGAATTGCAGGCCGTAACCAAATCCAATGGTTTTGCCGGTCCGGGGGTAGCCGTCACCTACAATAACCGAAATTTGTTCAAGGGGGGCGAGACCTTTGGCATTACCGGTAACTTTGCCTATGAGACCCAGCTTTCAGGAGGAAAGAACACTGGCCTCAGTAGTATAGCCGGAGGACTAAAAACGGATCTGATCATCCCTAGACTCATTCCCTTTTCCCCTAAAAAATTTAAATACGCCGTACCCAAGACGAAAATTAGCTTGGGAACCGATTTCCTAAAAAGGAGCAAATTATATACCCTAAGCTCGTTCAATACCTCCTTTGGGTATACATGGAATGCCAATAAATTTGCTTACCACGAACTCAACCCAATTAATGTAAATTATGTAAATCTTTCCAATACCTCTGAAGAATTTACGGCCATTTTGGAAAAAAATCCGTTTCTAAGACAAAGCTTTGAACAGCAGTTTATTGCTGGATTAAATTATACTTTTACCTACAACGAATTGGTAGACCCCAATAAAAGAAATCCATTTTTCGTCTCTACAAGTTTGGATATTGCCGGAAATACTTTAAATCTCCTTAGCGGTTCAAAGACCAGCATCTTTGGACTTGAATACGCCCAATATGCCAAAGCCGATATTGATTTGAGGTATTATATAAAATGGGAAAAAGAACAGGCTTTGGTGGCCCGACTTTATAGTGGATGGGGTATTCCTTTTGGAAACTCCACTACCCTACCCTTTGTAAAACAATTTTTTTCTGGCGGACCCTACAGTGTAAGGGCATTTAATATTAGATCGCTAGGACCTGGCACCTTCAATTCAGTGGAAGATGGCACCTCTTCGTTTTTCGACCAATCTGGTAATCTAAAATTGGAAGCCAATCTGGAATACAGATTTCCAATATGGTCCTATTTTAAAGGAGCTATTTTTGCCGATGCCGGAAACGTTTGGCTTACCAATGAAATAGAGATTCCAGAGGACGAACCTGCAGAGAGTCGCGAGTTCAACGAAGAATTGCTTGCCAAAGGAAAATTTAGCTCCAATTGGGCCAAGGAATTGGGGATTGGCGTGGGTTTGGGCCTTAGGGTAGATATCCAAAGTTTTGTAATACGATTTGATCTTGCTTCTCCCTTACAAATTCCCTACCTACCGGAGGGGGAGCGCATCAGGACCCCATTCTTGGATGGTGGCAGCAACAATCTCATCTTCAATTTTGCCATCGGATATCCCTTTTAACAGTTCCTAAAGCTTAAGAAGCCACATTGTTATATTAAAGAAATCATAAAGTTTTCATTATCAATCAAATGGATCAAAAATTCAATCTTTTGAACTATTGACCATCGATATTTAGGGCTAATTTTAATTAAGATAAATTATTAACCTGTCTGCTTTTTATTGCAGACCTTAAATAAAAATACTATGAACAGTGATCAATTAGAAGGAAAATGGAAACAGGTCAAAGGTAAGTTTAAACAGAAATACGGTGATCTAACCGACAACGACCTAACTTATTCAGAAGGTAAGTTCGACGAATTCTTAGGCCGGTTACAAGAAAAAACCGGAAAGAGAAAAGAGCAATTAAAAGAAGAGATCGACAATCTATAGAGTCGAACTTATAAGTTGAAATCTTATTGCAACAACCCTTACAATCTTGTAGGGGTTGTTTTTTTATGAAGAGTAGTAATGAATCATGCCTAAACCTTGGCAAGGGCCAATATTAAAAATTAGGAGAATCTGTATTTCAGTAAGGTTTTGCTTAATTATTTAGGCGGTCCCTGCCCACCGCAGACAGGCCTAACGCAAAAAAAAGGCTAGTAGCAAAGAAAGTTGTTAACTGTTAAAAAAAGACCTAATTAAAACAGCACTTATAGCTTATCCGTATTGTCCTTAGCGTATTCCTTTTTGTACATTCGCACAATAATCAGGAAAAGACTAATAAGCAGGGGACCAAATATCAGTCCTATAAATCCAAAAATGGGCACACCAACAATTACTCCGATCAATGTAATTAAGGGGTGTACGTTATCCAACTTTTTAAGTACATAGAGCCTGAACAAATTATCGGTAGACCCAACAACGATGAGACCATAAAGCAGAACTCCCCAAGCCTGAAAATTGTTGCCTTCAGCAAAAGAAAGAATAAATACAGGTAATATCCCTAACAACGCCCCAATGAAGGGCACCATAGAACCAATGGTAACTATAACAGCCCAGAAGAACGGAGCTTGAACCCCAAATATTAAAAACCCAATTAGCGCAATTATCCCTTGTGCCAGGGCCACCAAAGGGATTCCCAGAGCGTTGGAACGTACCATTGTCCCAATTTCATCGCTGATAATTTTTAGATTTTCCTGGCTAATTGGAATATACCTAAATAAGGACTCTTGTAATTCCCGACGATTGGTCAGCATATAAAAAAGCATAAAATACATGATACCAACAGCAATAAAAACATTAAAGGTTCCACCTGCCAGGCCTTGAAGGTTGTTGGAAAGCCATGTAGACACCCCACTGGGATCAATTTGGGAAGTAAAATCATATCCGAATTTACTCTCCAAAGTTGCGAGTTGGGATTCCACAGCAGAAATTACTTTTTCCGAATTTTGAATGGCACTCTCCACCTTATTTCCCAACATAAGGACAATTCCGGAAACAGGTAACAAAATACAAACGAATGATCCTATAAGTAAAACAACGGCAGCCAAATTTGGAGGCCACCCTTTTTTTACAAGCTTGGACATGGGTGCACGCAAAAGCACATAAATGGTTATGGCTCCCAAAACACCGGAAAAATAAGGAAGTATCGCCTGAAATATTAGGCCTCCCAACATAATAATAAGGAGTAAGCTAAATATTTGTCGAATTATTTTAGGATTGATATGCGTCATAGTAGGATTGCCCAATTAAATAAGGTCAATATATATTTAAAAGTTATTTTATGTGTTTATTATCTTCTATATGATCATTACAGTGAATACCTTAAATTACAATGGGCCTAGAAATCCATAGTATAATACATTCTAAAAAAATCCCAAGATTACTATTCTGATAAATACATAATCCGACTGTTCCCTAAAATGGTCTCCAGTTCAGCTTTTGCATTATTGGATATAAAATTGGGAACTTACAATATACGCACAATGAGCTCCAAGCTATTTAAATTGCAAAATATTAAAGAGGCTTACGTCCCGATATAATATTATAAAGAACGGCGATAATAGCGATTACCAAAAGAATATGGATCAAGTTACTGGTCCCCATTCCGGCCACTATGCCAAAGAAGCCCAAGATCCAGATAACGATACAAATTACAGCGATTAACCAAAGTATACTTCTCATAATTTCAAGTTTTAGTGATTAAAGTTTATGAACAGAAAATAGATTCAGCGGAGGCTGCCCATATTATTCTATATAATTTAAAGTTATTCCAATCCAATAACCAACTGTAATTCAATAGCTAAATTTATTAATGCAATCAACACCTATTCAAAATCTAAACTGTACAAGCACTACTTGTAAATCATTGTTCTTTAAGACCCTATAAACGTAACGCCTACCAAAGATTTCCGCTATTGACATTAAGGCCTCCAATAAATTGGATTAAAATTGAATGGATTAACGTCAAGAAATTCAAAGATTTTGGATTAAGTTACCCTTCGGGTTTCTACAATTAAAAACAAAACAGTATGGACAACGATAATTCCGAAAAATTTTCTTTCAAAGCCATACCCAGCTTAATCGCTGACACGTATAAGTCATGGTTGTCCCACGACCCTTTTAGGTCCAGTGCAGTGGTAGCCTATTACGCCATACTCTCCCTCCCCGCCCTTTTGGTCATTATAGTAAATGTTATTGGGGCAGTTTGGGGAACGGAAATAGTACAGGGAAAACTTACAGAAGAATTTTCCATGGCCCTGGGTAGTGACGCTGCAACATCTATCCAAGCTATGATAGAGGAAACACAGAGCGAACAAAAAAGTACCTTATCCTCCATTATCGGTATCGGTATTCTTCTTTTTGCAGCTACTGGAGTAGTGTATCACTTAAAAATTTCATTGAACGCCATTTGGAGAATTAAATCGGACCCGCAGGCGAAAATAAAAAAAGTGATCTTAGACCGTGTATTAAGTTTTGCCTTTATTCTGGCTATAGGTTTTCTATTGCTCATCAGTTTCATAGTTACGGCAGCCATATCGATCCTTAACGATTTTATTCGGGAGGTTTTGCCCGATGTGTTACTTTACGCCGCCTATGCTTTTGATTTTCTGATTTCCATAGCCATAATATCGGTTCTTTTTGGACTAATGTTCAAATACCTGCCCGATGCCAAGGTAAAATGGCCTACGGTGAAGATAGGTGCCGTTTTAACGGCTCTCTTATTCGTTTTGGGGAAATCGGCCTTGGGGTATTATTTCGGACAGGCAGAACCAGGATCTACCTACGGTGCGGCAGGTACTATTGTATTAATACTATTATGGGTATCCTACTCCTGTCTCATCTTATTTTTCGGGGCCGAGTTCACCTACAACTATTCCGAAAGGTTTGGGTACGGTATTAAGCCAAATAGTAGGGCCGTTAGGGACAAGGACCCTTGTTGATCCTTCTAACGGGACCAATAAACTTGAAGACAGGTGTGCCAGCAAACTTTTCTGCTAGGTCGGGTTCCCATCTATGGACTCTTAAAATTTATATCCAGTTTGATGACATTTTTAGATTTTTTCGATTCTTTAGAAAACACCTAATTATGAAGACTTTTAAACTTATAGTACTTTTTTCAGCCTTTATTCTTGCAAGTTCTTGCAGCAAAGATGAAGTGGAGGAATCAGCTTCTTCGCTTAAAACGACCAACTCCCAAATTTGTGCAAATGTGCAAGGTGCATCCGCAATTTATTGGGATTTCTCGCATGGCCTGCCAACACCCCTAAGACAGGTTCCATTACTAAAAAATCCCGGACAACAATTTGTCCATAGTCAATTGCCCTTACTTGGATTTACCATTCCACAGGGGTTCAACGCCTTTGAAGTAACCAATCCGCTCACCGCTACTCTGGGAGTTAACGTTGTACGGAACGATAATAATGTAGTCTATAGATGGGTGCCGAACACCAGAGTTTTTGGCACTGTATCCACAACGGCCATCATTGCTAACGAGATCAACAATATGTTCGCCCATTATGGATTTAATGGTACGCCCGAAGTTCTTTGTACTACTACATCAAATACTACCTTTGAAGGCATTCCAATGACGTTTACTGCCCGTTTGTTGCGCTTTGGGAATATTACCGGACAAGTATGGGTCCGATCAACTTATATTGCAGAAAGCACCTTCTCTACAATCTCCGTTACCGCAGCACCTACTGGCGAATTCGACACTCAAGTACTCGATACCTTTTTGCCAATTAATTTTCAGCTGTACGTTGGTAGTGGAGGAAGCGCCGAGGATAAGGACGGTGATGGGTTCTCCGTCCTGGAGGATCCGGACGACAATGACCCCAATGTCCCTATAAAACAGGGGTAATTTAGTTGTGCATGGTTAGTATTAGTTCAAAGGCCTTCCTTTCTTGGAAGGCTTTTTTTATTTTTCAGTATCAACCATAATACCAAAATACCTACTGCAATGCCAATAGTCCACCATATCCAATTTGTAGAGCCGGAAAGTTGAAGCGGTGCCGTTTCGCCCATCAGAACCAGACCGGCCCAATATTTTGGGTGTGCTGTACGCCCTTCAGCGGTAGACAGATACTCAAGTTTTGCCTTCCGCAAGGCCTTGTCCTTATGAATTCCGTTGGCCAAATTTTCATAAAATATGGCAATTATTTGGTTACTGGACTGTTCATCAATACTCCAAAGACTGGTCAATATACTCTCGCTTCCGGCATAATTAAAAGCGTGGGCCAAGGAAATCATTCCTTCCCCAGCCTGCAACGTAGGTTTGCCCGTTTCACAGGCCGTTAAGATAGCTAGGTTAGAACTTAGGTCTTGGTCGTAGATTTCATAGGTGTATAGATAATTATCATTTATATCGATGGAATCCCCAACATTCTTCGCGAAAATCAATCTCGACAATTCAGGACTAACATTATTTGATTCCGCATGGGTGCCCAGGTGGATAATCTTGTGTTCCTTGGCCGTGCGACCAAATACCTTTTTAGAGGCATCTTTGTTCAAAAATGAACTACCATGGAATTTTTTAGTGAATTTCGTGACAAGATCAGTACTGAAAGGTTGCGGCAAAAGGGTCAGGTAGGTATGGTCCAACTCTAGGGAATCGGTAATGGCTATCTGGTATTCGGCCTTCATTTTAGAATTAAAACCGGGTGCGTAGGCTACCATAACCTTTTCGAATTCGAGTAATTTTCTATCTTTTTTTAGAATTAATAAGCTGTAGTTATAGGAAATATCATATTTGGCCAAAAGCCCCTGGGCTGCCATTTCTTTAAACGATTCAATTTTGTTGGGTGTTAATAGATCGAAGCTCAAATTGAACAATTCCCGGTCAGGGAAAATAATCACCTTTTCGGTTTTGATCTTAGACGCAAACGGTTTCCAAAGAGCATTGTACAGGGAAATCGCCATATCCGATACCTGATCTATTGTGGCATTGTCGGCATTCAATGCCCCAATCTGATCCAAATTTCCATTATAATCCAATTTAATCAGTTCCTGGTTATGGGCATCAATAATGAATGCATACAAATGATCTTCAATAAACAAATAGCGTATCAGCGTTGAGCCTTGTGGAATTTTCTGTTGCAGATCGGTTATGTCCTCTGTAATGGACGCATATCGCATTTTGTAATATTCTGGATAGAAAGTACGAAGCGAATCCAAAAACAGGTTCCAGGCTTCCGTTTGTTCCGTATAGGAATTTATTTCAATTCCATTGTGGGATTCAGGACTGAATAATATTTCATTGATTGTTTCCTTCAATCCAATCTCTCGTAGTCTAACATTTTCTGGAATATTTGAGATTTCAGGATTCTTAAGGTTTAGGCGAGTTCTGATTCTATTATAGATGGCAGATTCGTGAAGTTGTAAAATCTTTTCCAGATATTTTGAATCTTTGGTTTTATCATAAATCTCCGAGTTCAATTTCTTTGCAAAGTCGAAAACCTCTGTATTACTGGCTATCAAATCACTGATTTCGTCATTGTGGACAACAAATGATTTTCGTTCTTCCAAAACTTGGATGGCTTCATCCAATTCAAGAACCAAAGGTTTTAAAGAGGCTTCGGACTTATCACTTAACAATTCATATTGCGATTTAACATGAAGTAAAATAACCCAAGACCTGTTTCCTTCAAAATAAAGTTTATTCAGCTTATCCGCCGCTTCTTTATTTTTATAAAGATCAAGGCTTTTTTGAGTATAGGCCAAGGACATTTCGTAATCCTTGTTGATAAACGCCACTTGAGCCAAAGAAAGTAGGGCTTCATTGGTCAAAAACCCAAATTCCCCATATTCCCGTTTGTTGTGTTCATAGACCTTCAATGCCGTCTCTATGGCCAATTCGGATTCACCGTTATTTGCATAGGCCTTCGCCAAATTCATTAAATTGTATAATTGATTTTGGTCATACCCATCGGGGTGACTTAAGTCGTAATTATCAAAGGCTTTTTGATAGTACGATATGGCCTTTTGGTACTCTTTGAGCTTTACGTAGTAATCTCCGTAAACCGATTCAAACTGGGCATGCCAAAGGTAATTGTTCCCTGCTATTGTTTTTAAGGAGGCCTCCGCCTCTTCCAAATATATTTTAGCTGATTCTGGCTCAGAGGTGTAAACATGGGCCTCCGCCATCATCAACATAGCAGTGAAATAACTTACCGTATTGGGTAAAAAATTGGCCTTTGCATGTTTATATCCTATGCCGGCAAATTGCTTGGCCTTTTGTTTATCGCCCATGTCATTATATAAACTTCCTATATTCCTGTAGGTAATGGATAGATTACCATGAACCCTAGAGGTAAGTGGATGGTTATTGGTATTGGCCAAAAATGAATGGAACTTTCGGACGCTTTCAAGTGAAAGCTCCATAGCCTTGGCATAATCTCCCGTAGATTGTTTTACCATGACCCAGTTCCCATAAATAGTTGCTGGCAGATAATATTCTGTCTCCGGATTCTTTTCCAATTCCTTCAAGGCATCAATGGCCTTCTTAAAATAATAGTTGGCACTATCTTCTTTTGAAGTAAAATGCATGATGGAGGCCTTGTAATTATAAACTCTGGGAGCTAAGGCAAAAGCAATTTTCGGGTTGGCCTTTAGAATCTGCAATGAATTGTTATTGTGATCTGCCAGAAGGTTAAAATCTCCCCGTTTCATTCCAAATTCACTGAGATAGAATTCAGATTCCAGTAGCATTTGAACATCCTTGAGCCTTTTTGCCAATTTATTTGCACTTTGGGCAAAATGATAGGCCATTTGGGCCCGTCCGTGATCGTTATACAATAACGCCATTCCAATACTTGCCTTATATTCTGCCTCTCGAGAATTTGATTTTTGTACCCGATGGTACAGGGCTATGGCTTTGGTGAACTCCGTGGCACTGTTGCCCAACAATTCAATTTTACCTTGAGGATATACAAAGGACGCTGCGGTTTCGAAATCTGCGTCCGCAAGGGATGTATTAATCGATTCCGTCAACAATGCTGAGGCCTGTGCAATACTGTCCGAATAAATAAAAGCGTTAATTCGAGCAATTGCCTCCCCTTTTTCCTGGGCCGTAGCAGTTTGATTTGTTAAGAAAACAAACAGGGCCAAGACCAAGGAAAAGGATAGCCGTTGTATCATTTATTGGGCAATTGGTTTAAAAGCTCCTTACTGGCTTCTTTTTTGGAAAGCTCCAAAAGACTTTTGGCTTCCGGGATGGCTCCCCGTTTAAGCGCCTGCAATCCCAAATAGAAATAGGCCTCATCTTCGAAAACAGATCCTTTATTGGCAATGACCTTTAAGAAACCAGCATTGGCCGTCTTTTCGTCACCTATGGCCATTTGTGCGGAGGCCAGAAAATAATTCAGGGTATCATTCTGTTGTTGTGTTACCAATAATTTTTTCCATTTTTCAATGGCCTGGTCATAATCCCCATGTTTATAGGCTACCATGGCCTCATAAAAGTCATAATTGTTAGTATCGCCCATCACGGTGGGCAGTCCAGGATCTGGTGAATAGAATTCGTCAAAGAGTTTTTCAGTTTTATTCCCGGCATTAAAATACCAGATACCCCCTAGTGAAAGTAACAAAATGACCGAGGCTGCAATACCATAATTGATTCGGAAAGGAAACCGTTTTTTTGATGTTGCCTCTTTAGAAGAATAAGTTTCAAAAGTTTTATGGTACTCGTTCATCTTTTCGTGTAAACTTGTCTCTTCCACGGCGGAAAATAGTTTCTTGAATTCATTAAATTCAGCCTTAAGGGAAGCATCGGCATCCAACTTTGCCAAGAAAGCGGGTTGTTCGGCTTTGTCCATTTCGTTCAGCAGGTATCTTTCAAAAAGCTCCTGTTTTTCCTGTGATATGTATTTGGGGTACTTATCCATTGCTTTTAATTTCTAGGCTCAACAGCCTTAATTTTTCCATGCATCGGTACTTCTGATTTCGAACCGAGGCCGAAGTTATCTGTAATTCACTTGAAATTTCGTCCATCGATTTTCTCTCAAAATAGAACAGTTTCAATACCATTTTACATTTTTCACCCAATTGCTTAAAGGCCCTTTGCATGGCCATCATTTCATCCTGACCTTGACTAGGTTCACTTTCCTCCTCCTCCACATCTGGCCGCAAATGAATTACTTTGTCAACCCTTGTCGTTTTTTTATACCTTGAAGAACGCAAATAATCCAACCATTTGTTTTTTGCGACAGTAAAGAGGTATGCTTCTATATTTAGTCCATTATCTTTCTTAAGTTTTCCATCCTTGATATTCTTCCAGGTGGTTACAAAAGCTTCTTGGAACGTGTCCTTGGCCTGGTCATCCGAACCATTATTCTGTAAAATGTAATGCCTTACTTTCGGATATACCCCTTCATACAGCGATCTCAGAACAAGGTCGTTGTTTTGAATTACGCCAGCGAACGTTTCTTCTTGCGTTCGGGCGAGGAATGGATTGGTTTTGGTCTGGTTCATTGGTGGCTAAAAAAGCACTGTTAATTTACAGATTTTAACCATTCATCCGCACAAATTGGGCTAAAACGATCTAATTCATAGCTCTAAAGAGTTTTATTTTGGTATTTGATTACTATAATTCAGTTTTTTCATTAAAACCACAGGGATGGTAATTCACCTTCCTTGTGGTTTTCTTCTTGATTAATTATCGGCTATATAACTAAATTGAAAACAATAGAACCGTTAATGTCCTTAAGGATTCATTCTTTTTTAGTCGTATGCCAAGTGCCAGAGGTCCCTTCCTGATCACTTTTCCATGTTCCTGAACCCGAATCAGAAGAGAATTGACCGGTAAAACTTCTGCCATCACCCGTTGTTTCAATAACGGCAGTAATTTTTCCCGAGGTCGCAGTGTTTCCATTTATAGAAAATGTGCCCTGCAAATTGAATGAAGTCGCAGAGCCAGTAACCTTACCATCCGGATAAATATATACACCGAATGTTCCTGAATCGTCGCCATCATAGACTCCGAACCAATTTCCGTAAAGGTCAATTTCAGTTTCGTCCTCATCACTGCCACTGGAACAACCAACGACCAGTAAAGTCATAAACATCGCAATAATTTTAAATGTAGTTTTCATAAGAATTTAGTTTAATTATTTTAAGAATATCGATACAAATTAAAAATGTCATCACTCCAGCAAAATGTTCAATAATCATCCATGACTTTCGTCCATTCTGTATTGTTGTCAAGGCCGGCATTGGGGTCGTAAAACAAATCGTTGCTTTTTATATAGTTGCCGCTGTCATCCATCCAATATTCTTTGGCACCTGCTTCTACTTGATAAGTATTTCCGTTGGGATGGGCAACAGTTTCCTCTTCGCTGATCATATTTAAAAAACTTTGCTGACCTCCGCCAGAATAGGAACTTGAAGTTGAATTACTTCCAAAATTGTTGTTCATAAAATTCGCATGACTAGCGTCCCGTGCAGCGGACATATCTGCCATTCGTTTTTGATGGGCATCAAAACTTGCCTGTCTATCCCTCATTTTATATTGATGTGTCTGAGCCATTGCCCTAGTAGCATTGTCCATATTTTCGATTTGCAATTGGCGCTGCCTTCTGTTTTCCATCTGCCTTTTATTGTTGATGCTTGCCACATGGTTCTTCCATTCAGAATTTTCCTTGGCTTGAATGTTAGCGTTTACAAAGGTTTCAATTACCTTCTCAAAACGTTCATCATCGGCTATTAGGAAGTCAGTCGTATACAGCCAAATATTGGCCACATCTCCAGTGAAAAGTGGTTGTTGCATTTGAACGTAGGATATAATAACAAGACCCTTTTGATTATTGGCTCCCTTCCATTCCGTAGTAAGAACTTTTGTTGCTGCCTGTGGGGCAGACTCATGGACTTTTTGAGCAAAAAAACGATCTAATTCAGGTAAAGGCTTCTGCCTCTCAAAGGAAAACCCTTTAGTAGTCATCATGGGCCTTATTTCTTTATCAAGGATTTCTTCAATAGGGACCAATGATCGTACATTCTGCATACCGGAGTTTCGCATGTTTTGCTCCATTTGTGGATTGGGAGAAGCGTAGAACATTTTTAACGGTGTATTAAAAATCTTGGTGTTGGATGGTCCCTGAATCTGGTAAAGGAAAAAGGGAATTAAGGGATCTACCTCATATTGAGGCTTGTAAACAACTTTCCAGTCGCTAGGATAATCTATGTTAGAAACCACAAAACCCGATTTTGGATCCTTGAATTCATAGGACTTTGAATCGTTCCCAAAAAAGGAAGCAATCCCATTTCCTGAATCAGATCCGGAACTGAAGTCGGAATCGGTACTAAAATTATTGTTTTCAGTTTTTGGTCCCAAACAAGAAAGGAATATAAGCGTAAAAAATAATGCTGCGGGCAAATGAAACTTTTTCATGATATGGTGTTTTTTAGGTGTTACACCTTACTATCGTGTTATTATGAAATTGTCATCAATTTTGTATTCTTAATTTAACTTTCCATTATAGACCTCACCCTTCACCATTTTTTTTGCTTTCATTTCACATAGTATCACTTCATACGAAGGAAAAACAAAACCAACACATTGGACTACATTACAAACCGTAATGATAACAAGGAAAATAACGATTATAACCGTGACGACTCCAGCTCCATAGCCATAGCCAAGAACGATTCTTAAAACGACAATGCCTTTAACACGACCCTATTGTTTCTTTGAAATTGGGCCGGTCGCAAAAAGATAACCGACCCAAATTGCTTAACAAGTTTGCATAGGAATATTCTACAGATGTGTCCATTCAGTATGAATTATATCCAATTCCACAAAATATCGTAGAAACGACTTATAACTACTATTGATTCCTACTGTATAATTATCGGAGAACCTCGCCACATGCCAGGCAGTTTATCAAAAGACGTATAACTTTCCTTAGACTAATCTTTTTGTCATTGGGTAATGTTTCAGGAACATGGAGGTGTTGTTATTGGGTTTCCATGATGAAATGAATGAAACGCTAGGTGACCAATATTAAAATCGGAACATTTTTAGATGGAATTATCGATTCCGTTTGTCGATCAAAACACTTCCTTCTTACCATAAAATAGGTTATACATCATGCCTAAAATTTCTGAATCCCGAAATGCAATATTTTTAGCATGAAATCCTAAAAATATACTGTCATGAAAAAAAATGTTAAGCTTTTTGGGCGCATTGTAATGTTGTTTCTAGCAATCGTTGCTTGCGAAACCAACAATTTTGAAGAAGATCCGATTCTTGTTTCCGATTGGAAATTAATGTATAATGGAATGATAAAATCATATAACAATGAAATGGTGTTGAAATGGGACAATGCCATTGGTTTGGCCATTGATAATTTAAGTCCACCCCCTCCGGAATCAAGAGCATATGCAATGGTAACATTGGCCATACACGACGCATTGAATAATATTGTTCCTAAATATGAACCCTACGCCCTAGATAATAGTCTGGTGAACCCTAAAGATATCCCAAAGAAAAAAATAGTACAAATCGCGGATGCGGCAGTAGCACAAGCTGCACATGACGTACTAGTCATTGTGGCTCCAGGTTGGAAGTTAAATGCCGATGATCTCTTAGTTGAATGCCTCTCGAAAATTGAAGACTCGGAATTCAAAGAAAAAGGAATTAAGATTGGTAAAGAAGCAGCAGCCGCTATTTTGGAAAAAAGGCAAAAAGATTTAAGGCCCATGTTTACGGCTTCCACTCAAGGGACACTGCCGGGGGAATATAGATCCTATATGCCATGGACAATCGCCAATCTTCCCATTTGGCCAGCAAATGCCGTTTATGCTCCAGATTGGGGAAATGTTGAGCCATTTGGCATAACTTCGGGGAAACACTTTAGACCTGGTCCACCATATCCAATCACTTCCCCGGAATATGCTTCCGATTATGATGAAGTTAAGCTATTAGGATGCAACGATTGCCCTGATCGAACCCAGGAGCAATTAGACCTAGGAGCCTTCTTTATTGAAAATTCTCCAAGTGCCATGAACCGTATAGCCAGATTATTGGCAGTCGGGGATAAACTTAACGGATTCGAGACTGCCAGACTTCTAGCCCTTACCCATATGGTTCAAGCCGATGCACACATAAGCATTTTTGAGGCCAAATATTACTACAATAGCTGGAGACCCATAACTGCGATTAGAGAAGGAGAGAACGACGGAAATAATAACACGGCCGGAGACACCAACTGGAATATACCTCAACGGCCCGAGGTAAGAGTAACACCACCAACACCGTCTTACCCTTCCTCCAACGCTGCCAACGGAGGAGCTGCTGCAGAGTTGTTCAAATTATTCTTCGGGAAAGACAAAAAATCATTTACCATTGAAAGTATTAGTCTGCCTGGAACAAAAAGAAGTTATAAAAGCTTTTCTCAACTTGCAGATGAAATTTCGCTTTCCAGGATATATATAGGCTATCATTTTCGACAAGATATAATCGAAGGAAAAAAAATGGGAAGACAATTGTCAAAATTTGTATTTGAAAACAATTTAAGGGAACTACCTTAAAATCCACATCGGAATATTGAACTTAATAGGATCCAGTTTTATTTCTAAAACTGGATCCTGGTTTTAACCCGGTTATCTATGGACTATCCAAGTTAGCAATGATTGAGGTATTATCCGTCAACTTTTGAATTACGGAGGAAAAGCTCCTACCAATGGGTAGTTCAATTATCCCAATTTCAACATCGTATTTCGTATACGCGGTTACTTGGTTGATAGCCACCAGAAAGGAACGATGGATCCGCAAAAATAAATTCTGTGGCAACATTTTTTCAACGGCACTGATCGTCAGCTTTACCTTGACCACATCCGTTTTTTTATGGATAATTATATAGTCCTTATAACTTTCTATGTAAAAAATATCCTTTAAAAATACTTTTACCATTTTACGGTCTGCCCTAAAATATAAGAAGCCCGGTCCATGATTAGCGGGAGCCACCTCAACAGTTGTTGTATGGCAAAACTTATTCACCGCCTTTAAGAACCGCTCAAAGGAAATAGGTTTTAACAAATAATCAATGGCATCCAGTTCAAATGCCTCAATAGCATAATCTTTATGGGCCGTAGTAAAAATAACCTTCGGGGGATATTGAAGTGTTTTCAATAATTGCGTGCCAAGCAATTTTGGCATATTAATATCAAGAAATATTAGGTCTACCTTTTCATTGTTCAAAATATTGATTGCTCTAAATGCATTACTGCAAGTTCCGACAATCTTTAGTTGATCCGTAGACCTTATGTAGCTTTCAAGGATCTTGATCGCATGGGGCTCATCATCCACAATAATACAATTATATTTCATCTGTCAATGTTTAATAGTTTCTTCTGACAAGAGATATTCCCAAATTCAAGCTGCGCTAGCACTTTAAATTCTGGTTGGATTACTATCGATAATTGGATTGGAACATTTCAAAATATAGATTAATTTGATATGCTTAAAACCAATTCGTCCTCATATTGTTTCTCCAATTCTTCCAAATTGATTTCTAGGGTTACAACAAAAACTTCGTCCAACATCACCGTTTCCAGAGTGTGGTCATGTTTATATAAAAGTTCCAGCCTTTGCCGTACATTTTGAAGGCCCAATCCCCCAATTCTGGTTTTTGCCTCATCGGCATCTACACTGTTCACCAATTTGAAGTACATGGTGGAACCCTGCATAGAAAGATGAAAACTTATCCAACTTGTTTCTACCTGTCTACTGGTTCCATGCTTAAAGGTGTTTTCCAAAAAAGGAAGTAATAGTAACGGTGCAATCTGAAATCGCCCAATGTCACCGGTAATGGTCATGGATAAATCCAACCTATCACCGTAACGCAACTTTTCTAGAGATATATAGTTTTGCAACAATTCGATCTCCTTCACCAAGGAGATTTTTGGAACGTTGCTATCATAGATCATAAACCGCAGGAGCCCAGAAAGTTTCAGCACTATCTCAGGGGATCTCGGTGACGCCTCCAACGTATGTGAATACAAATTATTAAGAGTATTGAATAAAAAATGGGGATGCAACTGCGCTTTCAACAGTTTTAATTCAGCAACTGTTTTCTGTTGTTCGGCCTCAATGGTCCTCTTCCTTTGCAAATACCAGTATTTTAAGAGCTTAATGGATAGAGCTATCCCCGCAACGTGCAGAAAAGGCAATACGTTCCTGCCCACGGTAAAGGTAATACCCTTAAAATCGTCAATACTGGATGACAATTGTAATTGGGCCAAAATAGTATAGAGAATGCAGAACAACATTACAATTGATAGCCCAATAAAAAATTGTAAAAATTTGCTTTTAAGCAAAAATCTGGGGACCAAAAAGTAGAGCAGGGAATACACCATAATAATATGTCCCGGCAAAAAATACATGGAGTTTATAAAAGACTTTTTTGGATTTACATTAAGGCCAAAACCCCACGCGAAATAGGTGACGATAAAAACCCAAAAAACAAGGTGCAGCCCGATTGTTTTCAGACAGATGGAAGCTTGGAATCGACGCAGGGTGCCCATAAGTTCCGTTTACATAAAGTCTCTATTAAAGTTAAACAATCTACTCCAAATGGAAAAATTTGATGACGAACAACGAACTTTCGTAGATAGAAGATCAAAATTGAGCGGTCTATCCATTATTAAATGGAAACTGATCCTCTGTACAACAAATTGCGCCTTCTACCCGCCTATTAAAATTGACCCCAATCTTTGAATTATATTTAAGTGTTTCAAGAAAACAAAGTCTATTTTATTAATTAGAGTCCTTGGTATTATCACTTTTGGCATTGTTTCCTGCTCCAAGGAAGATATTGCCTATGGAAGTGCTGTTGGACCAATTGGTGCATACTTGGCAAAAAATAGTTTTGAGAAGTTCAACGCCCAAATCATATTGAGTCAAGGAGAATTTCTTAATAGGGAAAGTAAATTAAGAGATTTTGTTCCGGGACAAAACTCAACATTTAAAGAGACTCTTGTTCATGGGGTTGATATTAAATAACTTTAAAGGCACCCGTTTACAAGCTCTAACGATGTATTGACTAGGCAATTCTTGGGATATTTACCCCTCTAGAGTAAAATTGTCCATAAAACCTTCATTTTATATGTCCGACTGGATTATTTTTCGATACTCCCTTGGTGTCATGCCCACGAATTTTAGAAAACTGGCATTAAATCTACTTATGGAATTAAAACCAGCTTCATAGGCTATGGAAGTAATTGGATCCATGGTGATGGTTAGTTTTCTCTGTACGTATAATACCCGTTGCTGAATAAGGTAATGGGAAAGCGATACATCAAAGGCCTTTTTAAAAATAGCATTGGCATAATCGGAATGAATTCCCACAGCGCTGGAAACATCAGTGACTTTAATTGGTTTTGTAAAATTTTGGGCAATAAATATGGCCATTTGCTCTACAAGGTTCATTGGCGGCAGTTCCATCTTAAGCTCTATTTCGTCATTATTCGATTTTTGAAACATCAATCGCTTTAGGTAGGCCTGAATTTCAAGGGCGCAAACCTCATTTAGATAGGATAATTTGCTTTCCAGGTCAAGTACCCATTGTTTAAACAGGGCCGTTGTTATTTGGAGGTTCTGCACTGTTTCAAACATTTGTATCCGTCCCTTAAATAGTAGATCCAAAAATGATTTGGACATATTCCATTGAGATATCAATCCAAAGGGTATAGTAATTACGAAATATGGCGCATCACCCTCATAATCAACAATTTGATGTGGTAACAATGCCCAGAAAACAACAAAACTGCCCTTTTCCACATGTATTTTTTTGTCATGGATCAAATAGGTGATAGATCCTTCCGGTAAATAATTAATTTCTATTTCATTATGTCTATCGGCCCTTCTCATTACATTGGGCCGCCAAACTTCACAGGTAAGACCATAGGGGGCTAAATCTTCTCTTTTTTCATCGAAATGCTTTAACATATAGGAAAGTGATAGGTATTTATTCAAATATAGGAAGTATGTGTATAATTACGAGCATATCTTAGCATTTTGAAATAGGGGTATCCGATTATTTTAATTTTCACCTTGTAAGTGAGTATTACCCTAAACCATTACCAACAGTTGTAAAACTGGGTTATTTGCACTTACGAATATGAAAAATGGACCGGAGGTTGCCGGGTACGTAGTTTGCATTAACAACTTCGATTCATTTCGAAACTAAGAATTAGATTATAACCGACTCAATCGAGTAGTAGAATTCGATGACATATTGCCGAATTCATAAAAAATTAATCAGAGTTATCTGTCAATAGACAGAAATTCAAATCATTTTCAAAAAATAAAAACATGGAACTAATTAAACTTATTACAATAGCAGTAATGACCTTAATCACAACTGTGGGCTACACTCAAAACAAAACCACTGACTATCTGAGTATGGGATGGGGGGATGTTGCCACAGGCATGCCTTTAGAGTGGTATGGGTCTAATAAAGCGCAATTGGTTGCAGAAAATGTAATCCTAAGTCAAAAGGCCATCGGAGGATGGGAGAAAAACAAAGACTACCATCATCCATTTTCTGAGGCAGAGAAATCCCATTATAAAAATAACAAGGCTGAAATTGGAGCAACCTTCGATAATGGCGCCACCATAACTGAACTAAGGTTCTTGGCTAAAATGCATTCACAAATTCAGGATAATCAGTACAAAAAAGCTTTTGAAAAGGGACTCAATTACATCTTTGAGGCACAATACGAAAATGGCGGATGGCCACAATTTTTTCCAGTGCGCCAAGGGAGTGTTGCTTATTCTGGCCATATCACTTATAACGACGATGCCATGGTCAATATCATGAAATTCCTAAAAGGAATTAGTTCGGATAACAAAGAATACGCATCACTTCAATTAAGTGCCAACATAAGGGAAGAAGCCAAAAAAGCGTACGATAAGGGCATTCAATGTTTTCTTGATACACAAATAATATACAAAGGCAAACCAGCGGTCTGGTGTGCCCAGCATGATTCAGTGACACTGGCCCCTGCAAAGGCCCGTAGTTACGAACTTCCTTCGTTTAGCGGTTCAGAATCCGTGGGAATTGTACTATTATTGATGGACATAGATAATCCTTCCAAAGAAATTGCCAATTCTGTAAAAGGGGCGGTAAAATGGTTTGAAAACAACCGAATTGAGGGTATAAAAATAGAAACCGAAATCAACAAGGACGGAGGAAAGAATAGAATTGTTGTGGAAGATAAAAATGCACCCACCTTATGGGGACGCTTTTATGATTTAGAAACCAGCACTATATATTTCTGTAGTCGGGATGGTATCAAAAGAAACTCGCTGGCAGACATAAGCGACAATAGAAGGAACGGTTATAGTTGGTACACAAATGCACCGGAAAAGGTACTAAAAAAATACCCGGAATGGTTGGCAAAAATAAATCTATCAAGAAATAAATAAACATGCCTAACCTTTGAAGAATTTTAGGATAACAATTAATCCATAATTGAAAAACCCTTAATTTCATTGATATGAAAACATTTTATCTGTTTATTTCCTTTTGTTTGCTATCCTCTATCACAACTTTTGCCCAAATAGATCAAAAAAATAGGGTAATTATTTTAACCGATATTGAAGCCGACCCCGATGACACTCAGTCTTTGGTGCGTTTGCTTTTGTATTCCAACCAAATTGACATAAAGGGAATTGTCGCCACAACGTCTTGTTGGTTACAGCATAGAATAGCCCCAGAATCCATAGAACGTGTCATTCAGGCCTATGGCAAAGTACATCCCAACCTTTTAAAACATGAAGCTGGTTTTCCCAAACCAGAAGCATTGGCAGCATTAATTAAAAACGGCCTTCCGGAATATGGTATGAAGGGGGTTGGTGACGGAAAAAATTCAGAGGGTTCCGAGTGGATAATCAAAGTATTGGAAGAAAAAGATGATCGCCCATTGTGGATTTCAGTTTGGGGCGGTGTTAATACTTTGGCCCAATCCCTTGACCAAATTCGGAAAACCAAAAGTAAGAAGGAGGCCCAAAGACTTATCTCAAAACTCCGAGTCTATACCATCTCGGACCAAGATGATAGCGGTATTTGGATACGGAACAATTTTCCTGAGCTTTTTTATATCGTTAGTCCGGGAGATTATTACGGCACTGCAACTTGGACGGGCATCAATAGCTATATAAAAGGAATAGACAACAGCTCGATCAGCAACATCTGGATAGCCCAAAACATTCAACAGAATCATGGACCTTTAGGAGCTGAATATCCGGATGTTGCTTGGGGCGTAGAAGGGGATACACCCGCATTTTTATCGTTAATACCCAACGGACTTAACGAACCTGAACATCCGGAATGGGGTGCATGGGGCGGACGCTATGAATTGTACAAACCCGATTTCTCAAAAACAAAAAAAGGAAGCTCCATTGTAAAAATTGCTCCTGAGACCAGGGCAATTTGGACCAATACCGATGATAATTACACCCCCTACGCTCCTAAGGAATATGGCCGTTCCGTTAAAAAGGATACCATTACATTCAAAGATAACAAAGTAACGTTATGGCGCTGGAGGGAAGATTTTCAAAATGATTTCGCCGCCCGTATGGATTGGTGCACCCAAACCTATGAGGAAGCCAACCACCCACCCGAACCGAAACTGACCCATTCCGATCGATTAACGGTAAAGTCGGGCGAAGCCTTTAGCCTAGATGCTTTTAAATCTAGGGATCCTGATGGCGATAATCTTAGTTATTTGTGGTTCCATTATCCAGAGGAAAGTTCATATAAAGAAAAAATAGATTTGGGTGCTGAGAACGTGCATATTGTAAACCTTAGGGCTCCGATAGTAAAAAAGAAGGAGACCATTCATTTCATTTTGAAACTATCGGACAAGGGCACCCCTGCTTTGTCAAGATACAAGCGTGTAATAGTGACGGTTCTTCCAAAATAGTCGGTACTTACCAATTGGAAGACATCGATCCAACTATTGGGAATAAAACAAAACGACCATGAATAAACTAATTTTTATATTTTCCTTCTTAATTCTACAAAGTTGTGCATCTAAAAACAGCAAGCAAATTGTAGAAAAACCTCGAATATTGATCAGTTCGGATATTGGTGGAACCGATCCCGATGACTTTCAATCCATGATACATTTATTGATGTATTCCGACCTTTTCCAAATAGAGGGCCTGGTTTCCTCCCCCTTTGGCAAAGGTCGAAAAAAGGATTTTCTGAATATGATTGACCTTTATGAAAAGGATTTACCTGAATTAAAACGATATACCCCGAACTTGTCCCATCCAGATTCACTCAGGGCCGTTTGCAAACAGGGAACAATACTAGAGGCCCCTTACAAAGGATACGATAAAGCCACGGAAGGTTCGGAATGGATCATTAAATGCGCCAATAGAACAACCGGCAAACCCCTATGGATTTTGGTCTGGGGCGGTTTGGAAGATTTGGCACAGGCGCTACATGATGCACCTGGAATTGAAGAAAAAATAAGGGTATATTGGATTGGTGGTCCAAATAAAAAATGGAGCATCAATGCCTATGCCTACATTGTAAAAAATCATCCCAACCTATGGATAATCGAAGCTAATTCAACTTACAGAGGCTGGTTCATGGATTCAGAATCACCCAATAAACTCAAAGGCAAATCCTATTACAACAACTATATCCAGGGAAGAGGGGCCTTAGGGAAAAATTTTAAAAACCACTATAAGGGCGAAATTAAAATGGGCGACACCCCTTCCTTGGCCTATCTGATGAATGGTGATGCAGATAATCCTACAGGCGAAAGTTGGGGCGGAAGTTTTACCCCGATCAAAAATAGCTCACGAACTATTTTTGAAGGAAACAGCAGCAAGAAAGATACGGTAGCCGCCTATGCCGAATTGGAATGGAGATTTAAAGGGCCTGACCTGCCCATTCCGCAAGATTCCACTTGTTTTACATTGGAGATTTCTAATCAGTCATGGCCAGGATATTATCTTGGCAATGGAATTTATGGGGTACGCTACTCCTCCAAAAAACCGGAAACCGGCAGCTATTTCACCAAAAGTGCCATCCCCGAATTGGATGCCCAACGAGGTCAGTTTGTTAGTATAACCCCATGGCCAGGAAAAACAACTCCCAATGATTACCCTCTTGGTTCCAATTGGTATAGCGACAAGCCAGCTCCCGACCTTTTTATCGGAGATCAGCAAGGCGCGAAAACAATTTCAAAACATCGGGAAGCCTATTTAATGGATTGGGCTAAAAGGTGGCAATCAATAAACAAATAAAAAGGATGAAAATTAACAACCTCATTGCAATAGTTGGCATAGCCTTACTAACAACTACCGCCATTGCACAAGAAAAGCCTAGGGTATTTGTGCTTACCGACATAGAAAATGAACCGGATGATGCCATGTCGATGGTCCGTTTTTTGGTTTATGCAAATCACTATGACGTTGAAGGATTGGCCGCTACTACATCTGTTCACCAACAAAATAAGGTAGCAACCTATCGTATTCAAGAAATTGTAAATGCCTATGATAAGGTAAGGGATAACCTTGAAAAACACGAATCAGGTTTTCCTTCGGGAGACCATATAAAATCAAAGATTACAGAAGGACTACCAGAGTACGGAGTAAAAGCAATTGGGGTTGGAAAAGATTCCCCGGCCTCCGAATTATTAATTAAAGCAGTCGACAAAAATGACACAAGGCCTTTATGGGTAACGGTTTGGGGAGGGCCAAATGTATTGGCACAGGCGCTCTGGAAAGTTAGGGAAACACGTTCAAAAAAAGATTTGGAACAATTTGTCAAGAAATTACGGGTTTACACTATTTCCGATCAGGACGATAGCGGCCCATGGATCCGCAAGGAATTTCCAGAACTATTCTACATTGTGAGTCCAGGTTTTAATGCAGGTGGCGGCTATCATCATGCCACTTGGAGTGGAATAAGCGGTGATTTTTTTCATGCCCGTTGCGACGGAGCCGATTTTAGCATCGTTACAAACGAATGGTTAGATCGGAATATACGGAAAAAAGGGCCTTTAGGGGCCGAGTACCCCAGATGGGATTATTTAATGGAAGGAGACACACCCTCTTTCCTTGGCTTGATCAATAACGGCCTAAGTTATCCGGAACACCCGGAATGGGGCGGCTGGGGAGGCAGATACGAACTCTACACCCCAAGGATGCAAAAGTGGTTTTTATATCCAGAGACCAGACCTATCTTTTCCGATGCTGTAGACGAAGTCTTAGGTACTGATGGCCGATGGCACTCGGGCAACCACGAAACTATATGGCGCTGGAGAGAAGATTTTCAAAACGATTTTGCAGCCAGAATGGATTGGACCATAAAGCCATACGATAATGCCAACCACCCGCCCAAAGTTAAACTAACCCATAAAAAAAATCTTGTCGCAAAAAAAGGAGACAAAATACTTTTAAGTGCCCTAGGTTCCAAGGATCCCGATGGAGATGCCCTCTCATACCATTGGTTTTTTTATGAAGAAGCTGGCACATTTTCAGTCTCCAGCGCACGTAGTGGACAACCTTTGACCATTCAAAACTTTGACCAACCTGAAGCCTGGTTTACCGTTCCAAAGAGTCGAATCGGTGGTTCAGGGAAGGGAACCATGCATATTATTCTTGCGGTAACAGACCATGGTTCGCCACGATTAACCCGATATGAAAGGGTAATAGTTACCATTGAAGAATAACAATTTGTAAAATAACTAAACTTGTATTTATAAGCCTTATCATTCTGTTATTCACGGCCCAGTCAGAGGTAAAAAGTCAAAGCAAAAAAACCGCGAATAATTGTGACTTCAGATGGTGAAATAGGCGATGAGTGTTCCATGGTATGATTTTCACATTCAACACTTTAATGGCAGCCCATTTCTATGGATTACAGATACCGTATAGGGTATGGTCCGGCATTTGACCAGGGAAGAAATTGATCTGTAACTTGATAATCGACAAAAACTTGGTTTTACTTGATAAGTAGTTCCTCGGGACGACAGGATTTACAGAATCCTTATAAACCCTCTCTGAAAATAGAAAAGTGAAGGCCGGCGCCTTCGTACTTTTTTTGTTTCCTGTGTTCGCCCAAACTGCGTTTGGCAAACTTATCAGAACAGGATTTACAGAATCCCAATAAACCCTTTGCTGAAAATAGAAAAGTGAAGGCTAACGCCTTCCTACTTTTTTTGTTTCCTATGTTCGCACAAACTACGTTTGGCTCCATTGGAAACAAAAAAAGTGATTTGCTATTGCAAATCACTTTTCTGCTTGGTCGGGATGACAGAATACAACTACTTGTTACAAATGATTGATTATCAGTATTTTGCATGTACTTATCAAAATCAAATCCCTTTAAGGACACTCGATTTATAAATAGCTCAAGAACGTATTGATTATGTGTTATTTACGAGTTAAAATTACAAAGAAAATCAGATATCATCAAATATAGAAAACTCCAAGATTAGCTAGGTGTCTTCATTTTTAGCAAAGATACCCACCAATAGTAATGCTCAAATTAAAAAATGATCCCAATTAAAGTTCTTTTTACAGAACCAGGAAAAGGAATTAAGAACTACCCTAACTATTAAGCTATTAAAAATCATGACACTAGTGTCTTATCTTTAACCATGGTTATCTATCGGCCTTCTCTTTCCTATTATCCTTCATAGCTACAACCGTCACTTTGCCTTTATTGAAAATGTAATAAACAGTTGTGTTTTTGTGAATGACCGCTCGCCTTAAAAGTTTTTGACTTTTTGATTCAGGATATAATGTAGGGAAATTAGATACCGTTAATTCAAATTGCCGAAGCAATCTTTCAAATTTAACGACCTCCTTGACAGTGAACTTTTGAATAAGGTAATTTTTAATGGCAATGGCGTTTATCAGAGACCTTTTTGTCCATTCTACCCTGTAAGGTTTATCCATTGGTCAAACCGTTCCAGAATTCATTGGATTTCATGGTTTCACCTTGTTGATAATCTCTGATACCACTTAGAATATTAACCCTATCACTTTCTGTAAGTTCTTCCCACCAGTCGATGGATTTGCCCTCACTGGATAATTTAACGGAACTAAGCAGACTTAAAATAGAATCATCGGTTAAAGATTGGATCCATCCAACAAGCTCCTTTTTAGTATTGTTCAATTCTGCTGTGCCCATATTATCATTTTAAAGTAAAGTTACAAAAACCGTACAATTATGAATTAATTCAAAGACGAACTTTTTTTTCACCGGGTATGTCCTTGTATTTGAACTTTCAAATTTGCTTTATGAAGATAGAGATAAAATATTTGTGCTATAAATCGTTCATTTATTAAAACTAGGTAAAATTTAGTAGTTTGGTTAATTGAGCTTTTATGGGACACTTTTGGCCATGTATGTAATACGGCGAGATGTCCATACCAACGACATATATGCTGCATATGTCAAAATATTTGAGTTTTATCGACATACTTAACTTGTACAACAACTAGCCATCCATAAATGCCGCTGCCATTAATTGTTGTTCTGATTTTATCCAACCTTTATCATATTCGAAGCTAACGTCTTTTTTTCGCTTGGCATAATGGGCCACAAGAACACCTATCATCTTAGCTTCTGGCATTCCCCGCCAATGTGCATAAACGGATATATCAAATTTACCTTGTGCCATTCTTCCCTGTTATAATAAATCTAAGTCCTGAAGTTTTCTTCCGAATACATCATCTGTTGCCAACTTTAAAAAATCATCTTGCAAACCAAGTGCAATCAGAACATTAAAGTATGAACCAATCGCTACCTTTGAATTCCCCTTTTCTATCTGATACAAAGTCTTTCTATCTATACCTGCCCGTTCGGATACCTGAATAGTGGTAAGCTTTCTTCGTTTACGCGCAAGCTTTATATTCTCTCCTAATTGCCCCATTGTCCTCTGGTATTTTGGAAAAAGGACAGCTCTCTTATTTTTCATAATGGGTAATATTTTCCCCAAATATGGCAATTATGGGGATATTAATACTCTTTTTTAAATAGAATTATTTTCAAGAATCAATGAGTAATCATATCATAAATTGAGCTTACAGGAAAAATTCCACTATTATTTATAACAGTGAAAGCGTAACCCTTTCAATTTATTGTAACAAAGTCAGGGTAATTTTTTTAATTTTTTGTAACAAAGTAAGGGTAAATCGTATTCTAAAGCTCAGATTGAAATGACGTTTTAAAATTATGTTAGCAAGTAGCTCCATTATTATGACTGAATATAAATCATAGAAAAGGAAGGCCAATACACAAAAATTGAATAGTTTTCTTCCTTCCCCTTACTTTCAAAAAATATCCGTTATGACACAAATTGATATTGATAAAACCAGCTTGTTCATCTCTATTTCGATAGTACGTTTTTTATGGTAAGTTAGTCACTATTATAAATTCTTGTAGGCAATATTTAATGTATATGCATGAGTTAATTAATTAAAGGTTTCATAGAGAGGACTTTTGATGATTTTTACTATACCACTAGCCTTCGTAAAAGGCCCTTTAATTTATTTGGATATTCCCGAGGCCTATTAATTCAAAAGTAGCTCTTAAGCCGATTTTATAATGTGGCTAAAAAAAATCAATTTTTAATAATATCTGGTTTAAAAAAAACATATTACATAAACCAATGGTTTACATACAGTTTAAAAAATAAACTATATATTTACTTTGGTTTAAAAAAAATCAATTTTATCAACCATGAGTTTAAAAAAAGAACAAAAAATAAACTCTCTTCTAAAATCAAAGCCATCTTCAATAGTTTATCTGACCGCATGGCTAACTCAAAGAGGGTTTTCTAATCAGCTACTTGACAAGTATAAAAAAAGCAACTGGTTTACCTCAATCGGAACCGGTGCCATGATACGTTCGGGCGATAAGGTCGGTTATGAAGGTGCAATCTATGCACTTCAAGTACAAGCTGGGATGTATATTCATCCTGCGGGCAAGACAGCCCTATCCATACTTGGTAAATCCCATTATTTGGAACTATCACCAAATAAGGTAACACTTTTTGGTGGGCAACAAGAAAAGCTGCCCACCTGGTGTATACAACATGACTGGGGTGTAAAATTGGATTATCACAGTTCTTCATTTCTACCATCTAATATAGGCCTTGTTGAAGTAGAACTAAAAACCTACTCAATAAAAGTGTCCAGTGCCGCAAGGGCCATGTTAGAGTGCCTATTTTTAGCGCCAGAACATCAAGAATTAGTAGAGTGTTACCAACTAATGGAGGGATTAAACAATCTAAGACCCAATCTTGTTCAAGATTTACTGGAAAACTGTACCTCCATCAAGGTAAACCGCCTATTTATGTATCTAGCTGAAAAAGCCAACCATAGTTGGGTAAAACACTTGAATATGGATAAAATAAATTTGGGAAGTGGAAAACGAAGTATTGTAAAGAATGGTGTTTATGACCCAAAATATAAAATAACTGTTCCAGTTGAACTAGCCAATGGAGAATTATAAATCCCAAGTTTCATTGCTGTTAAGTGTACTACCCGAAGTAGCAAAAGAAAATAACTTTGCTCTTCACGGTGGTACTGCTATCAATCTCTTTCTTCGAGAAATGCCTCGACTTTCAGTGGATATTGATTTAACATATATTCCAGTTGAGGATAGGAATACTTCCTTAGTCCATATTTCAGAAGCACTCGCGCGAATCAAATCCAATATTGAAACTATTATACCAAATGCTCGAATATCACATAAAGAAAAAGAACTCAAGCTTTTAATTACCAATAATCAGGCCCAAATAAAACTGGAAGTAAGCCAAGCGATGCGAGGCATAATAGCACCGGTAACAGAAATAGGATTGTGTCATAAAGCACAAACGGCTTTTGATGCGTTTTGCTCCATTCATGTGGTACCTATAGGACAACTCTACGGAGGAAAAATATGCGCCGCACTGGACCGTCAGCACCCGAGGGATTTGTTCGATGTTAAATATCTTTTAGAAAATGAGGGGTTTGCTGATGAAATAAAAAAAGGATTTCTTTTTTGCCTTTTAGCAAGTAAGAGACCTATATATGAAATGTTGTTCCCAAACCTATTGGATCAGCGTTCCGCAATGACCAATCAATTCGACGGAATGAGCAATGAACCATTTACCTATGATGATTTTGAAACCACCCGGAATTTACTAATTCAAAACATCCATAAAAGTTTAACTACTGCCGATAAAGATTTTCTGTTGAATTTTGAAAATGTTACTCCAGATTGGAGTTTATACAATTTTAAAGGATTTCCTGCTGTGCAATGGAAATTGCAAAACTTACAAAAGCTAAAGGAAACAAACCCTGAAAAACACAGCAAGCTAATCAATATATTAAAGGATAGATTATAATTGCCTCCTATACAATTCAAATTATTCAATTGTTACAAGCCACTTAAAATTATATTTTAGCAGAATGCATATGCTGTACGTTGAATATATGAAGTATCTAGTATATCTCTAAAACTCTGATTCCGCATACTTATATTGGTTTAAAACAATTAAAATATATGCCAACAGTCTTTACTCTTTAGGTAGTTTAAGTCCTTTAAATACTTCCTTTAATAATTCACAAGGATCAATGTCTATTGCCAAGGCAATCAAATAGAGCTCATCCGCCCGAAGTTTAGTAGATTCATTAGAACTTAATTGGGAAAGCCTAGCCTGACTAATACCTGTTCGTCTTGAGACCATGGCGCGATTTACCGATTTTTTGGTTAAAAATAATCCTAACGGAGTCATAAATCTATTGAATTTGATTACATAAATATACTTTTCTTAATGAAAAATATAGAATATCTAAAATTTTGTTTGGAATTTCAATAGATTATCTATAGATTTGATTAGATAATCTAAAGATATATTAATGATTCTAACACACTATGTATTATGGGCCACGAAATCAGTAAATCAGAACAAAACATAATTAATACAGAATGCCGAAAGTATTTGGAAAATCGAGATCCAATCAAAGAAAACACGTTTGTTAAGGAGAGTACTTCTCAAGTGGAAAGTCGGGAATCGGAGGAAAAAAGCATCTTGGATAAAATAAGCGAATTGGCCAAAGAACATTTCCATACTTTAAAACGCTACCCCTCCAAAAAGGAACTCTATACCATAAACCTTATCACCGATGGCTATCTGGAAACCTCCTTTATGATTTCCAGTTTATTAAAGGTATGCATCACGGCATTGGATGCGGAACGCACCCCAAATAGTGTCGTTCCAGAACCCGAACAGAACATTCGTGAAGTACTCGGGTATATACTCAATATGATACCCTATGAGGAAATGGAATTCCTTGATAAGATCCGGCATATTTTACCGAATATGGAAACTAAATGACAACCCTAAAAATACAGCCTATGAAAAAGAAAAAATTAAAGACCCTGAACGACATTCACAAACTGCACCAAAATCTAGTTGGTTTATTAAAACAGGATTCTGGTTATTCATCTGAAAATTTTAAGGTATCCATAGAGGTAAGGGACAACAATGATCTGCTGTTGAACATAGCGAGCCTTCTTGAAGTATGTGTATTTGCT
Source organism: Arenibacter sp. S6351L (assembly GCF_023016025.1). NCBI lineage: Bacteria > Pseudomonadati > Bacteroidota > Flavobacteriia > Flavobacteriales > Flavobacteriaceae > Arenibacter > Arenibacter sp. S6351L. The sequence goes on from NZ_JALKBB010000021.1 coordinate 104,508, forward strand.
CTGGACGGGAACGGAATGCTATTGTCTCCAAACAATCAAAATGTAACCAAACATGACAGCGTTAGCAGGGTGCTGGAATTGGTCCTAAATATACTTCCGCATAGTCAAATGGATTTTATGGACTACGTAACCGAAAAGCTGAACCGTTTGAACAATGCCAAAACAAAATCATCTGAATAAATATGAACTATGAACCCAAACGAAGAAAAACTGATCAATAGCTTAAAACATCAGGCACTGGACCACCACCCTACCTTAAGGCCCCACCCGTTCTTTAATAATAAATATGAAGTAAGTCTCTTTTATGTAGATAATCATGTAGATTTGATGTTGACCGTCCGAGCCATGCTCTACCTGGCCATGAAGACAATCGACCCGGAATTGTACGATAACATCAATGACAGATATGAAAAGGAATATATTCGTCAGGCACTTACAATTGCCAATAGGTTATTACCGCAAGGGGAAGAGGCACTTTTGGACGACCTCAATCTTTATTATAGAGAGGAAAAATTGAGGGAGGGATTAAAATAATACCTTGAGCATGGTCCCTAAATCTTACCATAACTTAACTGCGCGGGGATCCTAATTCGATTTTATAGCGTTCGGGATGATAAGCGTAAAGTAAAATCGAATTAGGGCGCAACCTTACTCCGGATTTAGAACACTATCCTGCTTTTGGACCCACTTTTCAAAATCCTTATAGATGATCGGATGGTCTTCAAAATAGCCTCTTGCCCTACCCAAACTTTCCTTTTTTACTTTTAAAACCTCAGCCTTTTTTTTCCGTTCATAGTTGATAAAATAATAGCCCATGTAGCCAAATGCCGAAGTGTTCATTATTATGAAAAGGTATAGTATCAACATCTCCCATTTTGGTGTCCATCTAGATTTTTCTATATTTTTCAAGACTTCATCCATCCGCTTATTATAAAATTCCAAGTTGATCTTTTGCAGCCTTAAAAAATCTTTTAGTTGAAACTCCAAATGAGAAGTGTCCGCTGTTATTTTTAAGTCGTCAAATTTTGTGGATAGTTCTTCCAGTTTACCAATGGAGTTGTTGAACCCGGATATTTCTTGGGTAAGCACTTCCATAATTTCGTCCAGTTTTGCCATGATATTATATTTCCATTCCCAGTCCAATTGATTTCTTAATCGCAATAGTTACCACCTTTTTGGCAATAGTTGCCGCCAGGTTAGGTGATAGCCCAACGGGCTTGCCCAGTAGTTTTATCCTATTTTCTTTAGCCATCTTTTGGGCTACATTTTTATCCCATCCCATATTTCCAGCTATGTTTCCCATGGACATGGAGCGATGTACTTCGCTCCCCTTTAAATTATGCCCCTTGTATTCAAATCGGAAACCTTGGAGTTGGTTTTGCTTATTGATACTGGGAATCACCTCCACACCGTTCTTGGCCATATCGTTGATGTACTTATCAAAGTTTTTTGGTTTGTCCTTTTCCATAACCTTATCGTGTATCCGTTTGATTTCCGCTCTGACCTGTTGAATCTGGTTCAGTTTTTCCTGCTGCACTTCTTTTACCGTGGTCAGGCCCATTTGCTTGGCCACTTTTTCCGCCGCCTGTTGGCTCCGTTTTCCTATAAAACTATCCTTGTAGGCATTCCCATTGAAATCGATACGGTTTACATATACGTGTACATGGGTATGTTCCTTATCCCTATGCACAAAGCCGATGGCCTGGTGTTCCTGTAGTTTCATTTCCTTAAGGAACCTTTCAACAATTTCATTCAGATTTTCGTTGATCATTCCCTGCCCATCTTCAATTGTTGGGCTGAGTACAAAACTCAAGGTATTCTTTTGGCAAAGATGGTTTTGCTGCTGGATGACCTTGAACTCCTGAGTGATGTCCCTAGGATTGTCTCCCGACAAATGTTCGCGGTAGACGACTTCCGCCTCCTTCTCCCCGTTCCAACCATAACCCATGGAAGCTCCGGTATGCGATATGGATTTTCCCATGCCTATCATTTCCTAAAGGATAAAAGATGTCGTCGTATCTCACTGGCCAATTGAACTACTTCATCTGCCAATTTCGGATTGCGTTTCCGGAACATATTCCCGATTAGCTTAAAATTTGTTTCATACCTAGACAGCATCTTGAACATCTCTATTTGTTCTTGGGTCAAACGTTCTATTATCCGGTCATCAAAAGCCGCACGACGACAATATTCACTTATGGAAAGTCCACTCCTATCGGCCTTGACCCTTAGCAATTTCTTCTCATAAATAGAACATCTAAACTGTACAAACTCGTTCTTCATTTTTGCATTTCTGAATCCTTACCCTCTAACCCTTTATAAAATACCCATTGAAACTCCATCCATCATCTTATATCGAAAATCAAGTTATTGGTTCCTATTCTTTTGCGACCCATCGGGAGCAAAAGCAAGATTTGTCATGACAATGACACATCTTGAATTCTCACTCAATCGGATTTTTTACGGCTACATTCCGTTTCATCATTTTCTACCTATCCACATACTTCTTACTTATTAGCGCTACTACTAATTAGCGTGTATTTACAGAACTACTACTTCTTTTTTCGTGGTAAGTGCTTATTAAATTCCCGATCCAAATAGTCATCTGATAAATTAGGTTCGCCCATTAACCAAGCATCAATAATATCCTTATCAAAGAATTTTTGGCGGATGTGTTTGTTACCTCCCATGGGGATTAATCGTAACTGGGTCAGTTTGTAAATCTTGCTTTTGGAGAGTCCCGTGTAGGCAACAAGATCATCTACGTTCATCACTTTTTTTTGATGCGAAAGAAGTCCCTTGATATCCCTTAAGAGATCTACCATGTCATTTTCTATTTCCATAATTCTCGCTTTAAAATAGCCGCAGTGCGGTCTACCTGTGTTACAAATGTTCGAAGCAAAGAAAGGAGATGCAAGCGGGTGAAAAGAAAAAAAAGGGGAAATCTACCCCATAAAATATTCAAATATCCCCCAAGAAATGGAAGAATGAATCTATCTGTTGTTCAAATTCATGATTGGGAGGAAACTCATTGTACTTTTTTGAAAGTATCTCCGCTGATATCAAGTTACCCTTATGGTAAATTTTTTGGGATCTCTCAAAGGATTTTAAGCTAATCCCCTTTTTAAGTTGTTTGAACTTATCCAGAATATATTTTAATTGCGGTTGGGTACAGTTAAAATGCAGCACCGAATCGTGGTCCTCAAAATCCAGAACCATAACTTCATAAAAATTGGAGAAGCTTGTTAAGTTCTCGTCCAGATATTCATATTGGGTCAAGGAACCATAGATCCTTCTAAGGACACGCTCATTGAAATCCATATTGAAACCGACTAGTTTCATTCGTGAACTTCGGCTTTGGTACTTCACTTTCTCTTTATAAGCATCAGATACCAAAATACCAAATATTAAAATCACGAAAAACCATATCGGAAGCAATGCCAACCAAAGGTTTTCGTAGGTTTCATAAAGATCGAACGAAAAGTAGACCATAAGTATTCCAAAAAGAATAAGCCCAAAAATCAGTCCATTATAACCTCTTCTCATAAAGGCATTAAAGTTCTGGTGAATTTTGTCTTTTCTCACCTTCAAGGCGACCAACCAATTGGCGATATTTTCGATTATCTTTTCCATTTTACAAAAAGCTGATTTCAAGATAATTAAAAGAATTTAGACCTTTTTACATTTTCGATGTTATGGTTCAAAAAATGGATAGCGATTTACCAGATTTTGTGGGTAGGGAGAAGAAAGGTCAAGCGGCCCTTCGCCGTTTGTTCTTTCGTGCGCCAGAGGAGGTCGAAAAAACCTACCTATGGCGGCAGGCCAGAACGGAAAAACTTCCCATGCGGACTGTCGTAGTATGTCCGCGTAGGGAGGATTGGATCGGAAGGGATTTTCGACTTCCGCAGGCTTGGAAAATAAAAAGTTACAGAAACACTGATTTCTCAATTCATGATAAGAAAAATTATGGACCAAATGTATTGTGCGCAATTTCCGTATATCTGAGAAAATTAAACTACTAGCTTTCCATTTTGTTAATCCTATCTCTTAAACCTCTCAATTTATTCATTAGTTCGTCGAATGGTTCTGTTTTTCCATAAAACATACTTTCTTGCATTGCCACATAATCCCTTTCCCAATCCTTCATTGCCCGATCAGGCGGTATAAAATCCAATGTTCTTTTAGCGTGTTTGGAATAATCTACCCAAGATACTTTAGTAAAAATTTTGCGATGTTGAATGATATTGGAGTATAAATGACTGTCAATTAAAGCACTTTCTCCAAATGGAGTATCCATCAACCTAGAAATATCATATAGATGCCTTGTCATTCGTTCACTAAATATTTCTCTATTTTCAGGCTTTTGAAACTCTTCATGTAAAAGAAAAAGTTTTTCTAAAAATGTTCTTGTGGGGAGGACTGTTGGTATATAAATTATTTCATCAGCAAAAGGTTGTCCATTGTACTTTGCACCAATGAAAGAGATGATACCCTTCTTTTCAAATGGGTCTCTTAACGACCTTGAACTAATTTCCACTAGAATTCTCGGTGCCAAATAGTCTATATGCTCAACAAGCGATTTGTAATGTATTTCTATTGCTAAGGGATCAGTATCAGATAGTACAAATTCACGAACTTCTATTGAAAATTCTCCCACATTTTGTGCATGAAGAGTTTTGGCTAATTCCTTGGGAAACACTTCGCTTGCAAATTTACAAGAAGCCTTTCTCAGGTGAGAAACTTTAGTGCGATTAAGTGTACCACTAAAGCCAAAAAATGATCTGTCCATCGCCAAATCAATATCTTCAGAGAACCTTTCAATTACACCCCAGGCCTTACTTAAAGATGTCCCGCCTTTAAAGACAAGGTGTTCAGTATAGACAGTACTGAAAATGGCACGTAAAACCGTTACAACCCACCAATCCTTTTCAATGGCTGCGGCCGGTAGACCTTTATCTATACTCGTTTGTATTATAGCTTCTCTCCGGTCGCTTACTGACAGGCTAAACCACTCCTTCATTTATTCTTTATTTTTTAGTATCTCTTCCATTATTTTTGAAATCCATACAGGTGCCAATTTCATGTCATGTTTGATAAGATCTTTATCGACCGTTTTTAGTATGTTCTTAATTTTTTCAAGCTGATTTCCATCCAAGTTTTTTTGCCCTATTTCTCGCAATGCCTGTATCACCAAAATATTTGTCTCACTTTTGGCCGAAAGAATTTTAGGAGATGCGATTTTATACTTTATAGTGTTATTTTTAATTTTAACAGTTCTAGGAGATCCATCGGTTAAGTATACAAGATTCATAGGAACTTGTGTAGATAATCCCAGTTTATTAAGGGCTTGGATTCCCGTTGGAATTATTCTTGCTTTATCCCTTTTTGAAATCGCCAAAGCAATTTCCTCTAATGATGGGTAAAGCAGCCCCAATTGCTTATGCTCCTTGGGATATAAGTAAATACCTTGTGCCAGTCGAACCAAAAGCCCTTTTTCCTCTAAACGTATTAAAGCTTGCCTGATTGCTGTAGAAGACCCAAATTTAACAAAATTATTCGGGAAAAATATTTTTCCACGCTTGTGATTTAAAATTGCATTTTTTATAAATTTTTCAGTAGGTACAAGCATTTTAAAATATATATTTCGTCACAAATTTAATGAATATTTGTGACGAAATTACATTGAGATAATAAATAAGATTTTATGAGTACAAAAAGGCATTATACTGATGAGTCGACAGGGGCAGTAATTACTGCCCCTGTCGACTCATCAAAAGTTTTTACCTTACTGCTTCTACACGGAATACCAAAAAATAATTAAAAATAAAAAATTCCGTGTAGAAGCAGTAAGGCGTAAAGTTAGTTTTTCAAAAACTGAAAGTCAATAATTTTCGTGGTATTCAAAGCTATGATATGAACAAAATAATTAACAACTTAATATCGGAACCTTCCTGGAAAAAAAGTACCATCAGAAATTAAAGACATCACAGATGAGCTAAATTATCACGAGTCTGCAATAAAATAGGAATGACATACCATTATCAAACTTCCGAAATATATCACTTAATAGTTAACTTAAAATACCAAGTATAATAATATGTTTAAAGAAAAAAAATATTATGGAGAAGTGTGGTTTCCAAAAGAAGAAACTAGGTGTTTTTGTGTTTTGTTGATAAATGATAACGACATTCTACTTGAAACAAACCTCCTAACCACAAAACCAGTTCATAAGGAGCCGCTAATTAATGGCATTTTTACTGGTTTAGGACATCTTACTTTTGTGGATTGTAAAATAAGAAAATCAGAGTCCGGCATTTCTCAAATGAAAATTTATGCCCCCAAGTATTCATTTATCAGCGCCCACCACCCAATAAATGCATTAAATTTAAAATTTCAAGAATTTAATGTCACCAATGATGCTATAGTCAGCTGGGTTAATCACGGAACATGGTACAATTCTACAGATCAAAAATTGATCAAGGAGGACGATATCTCTCAAGAAATCAGAATTGATGATGCAGGTCTTACAGTTACGATAAATCACTCTTTGAATATTAATTCTAAACGAACAGAACTACTAATTCGAAATTTTGGTTATGTTAAATTCAAATTGGACAATCCAGTAGATACTCTCGAAGCAAGTATCCATCCGAGCAACTACATTAGCTATTGATCTTCATATTCTGTAGTGAATTCAATATCTTTTCCTTCCGCTCTTGCCTGGAGCACCATTTGTTGTATGTTTTCGGGAAGGTTGCCCAGGGGCAGTATTAGTCCGTCAACCATTACCATATTATTAAAAGGGCTGTTCTCCTGCATGGCGTTTGTAGAAAATTCAGGGCTATAATACCATAGGTCGAACATATCCTTTATGGCCCGGGCCTTATTCGAGACCGTAGTCCCCTTGGTCCCGAAGTATTCGTTGACCTGTTTGGAACTCATATAAGGTTGGAACGATCTGTCGAACAAAAAATTTATCGAACCTATGGCATGGACCACGGCTGCCGCCCATATCTCCAATTTTCCCCTTGCGAAGGGGACATCCCTTTTTCTCCCCATCTTTTTGATGAGCTTTTCGCAAAGCCCGAAGTATTCATCGTTAAGTTTCTGCGCGCAGAAGGCCCCTGTTATTTCCAATAGTTGTTTTTCCTTTTCTTTTATCAGCTCTTTGGTCATATGCTGTTCTGTTTTTGATATCCGGGCAGGAGATCTTCGAGTTTTTGTATGCTATGATCAGGTATCCGCTCTAGTGTGCTGGCCAGCCATTCCCTTGGATTGATATTCTGCATCTTGCAGCTACCGAAGAATGAATATAGCATGGCGGCATTTTGCGCTGCATCGTGCGATCCGCAGAAAAGATAGTTTTTTCTGCCAATGGCCATGGGCCGGATGGCATTTTCGATCAGGTTGTTGTCGAGTTCTATACGTCCATCTTCAAAGATCGCTTCCAGTTTTGGGTATTGATTGATGTAATAGGTCATCGCCTTGCCGATGGGGCTTTGTGGCAGCACCTTGAACTGTTGTCCTTCGATCCACGTTTTTATCTGTGCCAATAACGGCCTGATCCTTATGTCGCGCTGTGTTTTCCTCGCTTTAAGGTCATCTTGGGCCTCTTCCTTGATCTTGCGTTCTTCCAAATAGATCTCCCTAAAGATGGCCAATGCTTTTTGTCACTGTCCAGCGCATCATGGAACTTGCGCCTGGCATGTACCAGGCATCCGGCAAGGGTGATCTTGGGATCGGTGGACTTGCTATATTTAACTGGACTTAAAGTTAAGAGCGTGTTCGTTGTTTAAATTAACTTTGAAAAATGTCAAGAGAAAAAAGAAATTACACCGTAGAGTTTAAGGAAAAAGCTGTGGAACTTAGCTACGCACGTGGGAGCGTTGTGGAAATATGCAGGGAATTGGATATACCTACATCCGTATTGAGCCGCTGGCGCAGAGAATCGGATGCTTATGGCAAGAACAGTTTTCCGGGCAAGGGAAATCCGAAACTGACGGACGAGCAACGTGAGATTGCCGAGTTGAAGAAAAGATTAAGGGATGCCGAGCTGGAACGTGATATCCTAAAAAAGGCGATAGCCATCTTCTCCTAGGGCGACAGGAAAAATATAGGTTCATAAAACACCACAAATTTAAATTTCCAGTTGAGAAGATGTGCAAAATGTTCAAGTTAAGTAAAAGTAGCTATTATCATTGGTTGGGTAGGGGACCATCCAAAAGATGGTTGGAAAACCAAACAATATCCTCGGTCATTCGGGATATTTTCAAAGATAGCTTTGAGAGTTATGGGGCACCAAGGATCAAAGAGGAGCTCTCAAAAAAGGGATATCATGTTTCCAGACCAAGAGTTGCCAGGATAATGAGGGCCAATAATCTGTTTGCCAGAAGAAAGCGTAGGTTCAAGATTACAACGGATAGTGAACACAACTATCCATTGGCCCGTAATATTTTGAACCAGAACTTTACGGTCTTCAGAAAGAACCAGGTCTGGGTGTCCGATATTACCTATATAGAGACTAAACAGGGATGGATGTATCTGACCGTAATCATCGATCTGTTCCATAGAAAGGTCGTGGGGTGGTCGATGAGCGAAACCTTAAATACAAGCGATACTATAATACCTGCTTGGAATATGGCTGTTAAATCAAACGATATCACAAAAGAACTCATATTTCATTCCGATAGAGGATCTCAATATGCCAGTTATGGATTTGCCGATATCCTGAAAAATCACAATGCCCTTATAAAACAAAGTATGAGCAGAAAAGGTAATTGTTGGGATAATGCGGTGGCAGAATCATTTTTTAAGAGCTTAAAGGTAGAATGGGTCTACAAACATAGCTATACCCTTAGATCGGAAGCCGAGCTATCCGTCTTTCAATGGATAGAAACTTGGTACAACAGAAGAAGAATGCACTCCACTTTGGGGTATAAAACTATAGAGGAATTTGAAATAGAAATGTACAATCAAAAAACAGCAGCATGACTCTTATCTAATTGTCCACTTTTTTGTTGCAAGTCCATTTTTTCTTTTTTACCTTAAGTGGTACAGGTTAAAAGGGAATGACTGGCACTAACCACCAAGAAATATTATGAATTGGCGGGCCACATGGTGTATATGTTGGACCTTGCAGACCACCTGAACGCTTCTTAGTTACTTGGCACAGCTTTTTTTTACGGCTGTAACCAATCTCTATCAGGTCTAGCAATTTGCCGCGCATTATTAATTGCCATATCTAAAGTCAGACAAGTTGAAGCTCTATACATCAATCCATAATCTTCAACGACCAACGCTAAATCCGCAATTTTGGGATCATTTAAGCAAAGCGGAACTAAAAGCTGAATATTATTCCGATAATATTGAGGTACGGCAGTTTTGTAACTTCTTTTTACACGTTCTTTTGCGCTATTTATTGAACCGTGAATTGAATTTTGAAGTTGATAATTATTCATTGAACAATATGGTTCGGGAAATCGGTTTTTATTGTCTTCAATAATGTGCTCTACGTTTGCAACTAATTCTTTTTTTACATCATAAACTAATTTAGCTGGGTCATCAAAATAAAATGCCATTTCAGGTAGCTTGGGAAATTTGCTCAATTCATATTCACCTTTCCTTAAAAATTTGTAAAAATGCCAATAAGGTTCAACATCCTCGATTTTGTTTTCATCAAATACCATAAATATGGCTTCTTGATTTCTTGTTACAAGTCCCGTATTTATACAGCAATGTGTTCCTTCCCTTGAGTAACTTATTTTCTTCTCCTCTGCAAGTCGTCTGTAAGTATATTTTATATAGTTTTCCAAAATCGGGAAATCTGATTCTGTATGATGATATTTCCAATCTTCATCTTCGGACAAATTTGCTAAAAATTCAATATTTTCAGAAAACCGTGGTAAAAAAGCAAATTGGTGTAAATTTTCGGGAAGATCAAGTTTGTCGTTTCTCATTGCTCATGGGTTTGTTTAAGTTTAATTTCTATAATGAATTATGTTGTGTAAGTTTTGCGCTATCCTTGTTATTTGTTTTGTATCCTTTTTATTTCATACCAATTTAGGGATTTTTACTTTTTGCATGGGGAAGAAATAGCTTGGAAACTGCCTGTCAAACCGTTACGCAGTTTTTAATTTAGTTGATATAATATAGCTTAAAATTGGTCGTTTTGTATCCTCTTCATTTTCTAAACGAATCAATCCGCCTTCAAAGTTCCAGTCAAATATTGTCTTCGTATCTTCATGTATAAATTCATATTTCTTAGATTTTAATTCTTCTTTATTTTCGTATCCAAAATAATTACATACAGAATCGATTAAAGTTTCTGACTCTGTAAAATAAACAAATCGTGAAAAATTCTTAAACACCTTGCGAAAAGTCATGACGAATCCACCTTGTTCAGGATAATTAGTATAGACCACGTAATTAAAAAAGTTGAAATAAAACCGTGGTAACTTATATGCAATTGATTCAACACCATCACCATTCTCATCCACATAAGATTCAATGATACTTTCTTTTTTGCAGAAGTCTATTGCTTCTTCTATAAAATTGATGTTGTTTGTTAAAGGGTCAATTACTTTACTCAATTCTGAAATAAAGTCTTTTGGTTCAATTATTTTAGTGTCAATGTTAAATTCATTATATAACACCTTAGATTTCACTCCTAGCTTTTTATCCATTGACACAAAATAATCACAATGACCTCCATAAAATGAGTGTTCACCATCTGCTTGAATATTTTGCAAATTATCGGTTGCCTTTGGTAACTTATCAGTTTTATAACCAATCATGTCAAGCATTAGATATGCCGTTGTATAGAATTCAAATTGTGTAATAGGGGACTTTTTATATTTTAATGATGTCTCAACGTACTCTAAATATGACATTTTCACACCAAGCTTTAATAAAAATTCATCAATGTTCTTTATTACTGCATCATAACTCCAATTAGCAGAATTTGCTTCTAATTTAAACCCCTGTTCTGCTAATAAGTTTCTAAAATCTTTGTAATATTCTCTGTCCTTGAGCAACTTAGAAGAGAAGGGACCAATGTCTTTCATTAAATCCCACATTGAAGAACCTGGCTTAATATTTGGGAACATTTTCTTCAAAACATCTCTGTTCTCTTCAGTTATTTCAATACCAGATGGTTGAAGTTCAAACAATGACTTCATTAAAATTCCTACTTTAGATAATCCGATGTCATTTAAAGACTCGTCAAGGTTCATAAATATTTTCTCCATATCCATTAAATCAGATATGTCTTCGTTATCTTTTACACCTTCAAAAAATTCTTTTGGTTGGCCAAACAATGGTTTAACTCTATCTTTTTCCCATCTGATATGATGCTTTCCCGATAAGTTCTCTAATGTTTCTAAATCTGAATTGAAGAATGTATTGTCTGGATTATAGCTTTTCATCAAATCGGTAAAATGAGCTGGCGAATATGGAAATTGCATATATTGCTTATACTTATCTGTAGCCTTCCCTAAAAATAGGACAGTATAAAATTCGAATTTATTAATTTTAAATTTTAACTGTCACATGAAGAAAAGCAAGTTTAGCGAAAGC